>CAISRK010000377.1 GCA_903887815.1 uncultured Bacteroidales bacterium
AGTACCAACGATGTATTCTTCATATGCCTCGTATCAATTTAATTTTGCCAAAAATAAATATTTATTGTCACTATCCATCGAATGTAATGCCTTATTCTGATGAAAGTGAAACCGAGCAGATGCTTCAGTGGATAAACTCGCAGGATGTTCGCGACAGTGTTATTAAGAAATTTGATCTTGCCAAACATTATGGTATTTCGCCGGACGAAAAATATTTCTTCTCCACACTCGAATACCTGTACAATAAAAATGTATCTATTGCAAAAACCCAGTATGAAAGTGTTGAAGTTAAGGTGACGGATATTGATCCTGTGATGGCACGCGATATTGTTAATGCAATTTTACACTTTACCGATTTGAAAATCAGGGCTACTCACCTTATAAAATATAAGGAGGTAGTGGTTGCAATGGAAAAAATTCTGAAAATAAAGAGTTCTGAGATAGATTCTGTTAAGAAAGCATATCGCGAAATATCGTTAAATTACGGGGTTTACGATGTTGGCGGCCAAAGCCAGGAAATAACCCGCGGTGAGCTGCGCACGGTTGATGGTGGTGGTGGTGGTATCAATACCAAAGATGTGGAAAAACTTAAATCGGGTATGATGGAGAAAAGCAGTGAACTCATGTACCTGAGTAGCCGTATTACAGGTCTCGCTAATGAGTACAGTGAAATTATGCGGAAGTATGATGTAGCCAGGTTCGATATTGATAAAAACTTCACTTTCGTGAATATTGTAACTCCTCCACAGATAGCCGATAAAAAAGCGTATCCCAAAAAGCTTTTTGTAATGTTCTATTTTATTGCCGGAACATTGTTGATAAGCCTTCTGACCATTGCCTTTATTGAGCGCAAGCAAGGTAGTTTAGCCGAAGGCAGTAACCAATAAACGGTATCTAAACTTTGACTGAAAGACTTAAAATATCAATCGTTTATTTTGTAACGGCAATCTTCGTGTTGCTGAATACCTATCTGGTTTACAAAGAGATGTATTATGGGATACTGATTCCGGTAGCCTGTATAATGCTTATTTTATATATTTTCAGCCTCGAAAAAATACTACTGCTTGCCGTTTTCGCAACGCCACTGGCTGTAAACATGGGCGACTATGATCTTGGCGTGAGTATTTCGGTTCCGAGTGAGCCGCTATTGATAGGTATATTATTTTTCTTTACGCTTAAAATTTTACTCGAAGGTGGAATTGAACGCCGCATCGTCAGGCACCCGGTAACCCTGGCCATCATTTTCAGCCTGGCCTGGATGCTGGTTACCGCTATCACATCTGATATTCCACTTGTTTCTTTCAAATACCTTTTATCCCGTTTGTGGTTTATTGTCCCGGTATATTTTGGCGGTTTAATGCTCTTCAGGACAAAAACCAACATACGGCGGTTCATCTGGGCATACATGCTTGCGCTGATAGTTGTTATTGGGTATACAACCTGGGTGCACCAGGGGTACAATTTCAGTGAAAAAGCCGGGCATTGGGTTATGTCGCCTTTTTATAACGACCATACTGCCTATGGGGTGATACTCGCACTTTTTATCCCTGTTATGGTCGGACTTGCAATTGATAAAAGTGTGTCGGCCAGGCAGCGCTTTTTTGCAATTCTGGCAGTTGTCATATTATGCATGGCACTCTATTTGTCATTCTGCCGGGCAGCATGGGTTAGCGTTGGGTTTGCCTTAGGAGTCCTGGTTTTGGTAAAACTCAGGATTAAGTTTAAATGGATTGCGATTTCCGTTGTTGCCCTGCTCACAGTTTTTTTTACTTTCAAATTCGAAATCCTCGACAGGCTTGATAAAAACAAACAGGATGCTTCGGCTAACTTTATTGAGCACATACAATCGATATCTAATATTTCGTCCGACGCTTCGAACCTTGAACGTATCAACCGCTGGCAGGCAGCCCTTCGAATGTATGAGGAAAGGCCATTATTGGGATGGGGTCCAGGTACATACCAGTTTGAATATGCTCCTTTCCAGCGATCAAAAGAAAAAACTATTATCAGTACCAACCTTGGTGACCACGGCAACGCTCACAGCGAATATATAGGGCCTTTGGCTGAATCCGGATTCCCGGGCTTTTTGAGTGTGTTATTTATCCTGGTAACAGTAATCTACACCGGTTTGAAAGTATACCGAAAGGCAGCAAATGCACAAACACGTCTGCTTGCCCTATCCGCAACACTCGGTTTAATCACGTATTATGTTCATGGCATTATGAACAACTTCCTGAATACGGATAAGGCCAGCGTTCCGTTCTGGGGATTTGTGGCTATTATTGTAGCGCTTGATCTGTATTTCAGTTCAAAGGAAGAAGAAGCCAAATCCTGACTTTGTCCGCGCAAAAAAAATACCCCCTTTTTTAAGGAGGTATGTATAAGTATATGTTTTCCGGTATCAGAGAATTCCCTTTTCACGGAGTATGTCGTAAATTTCCGGCAGTTTGCGCATAATTGCCACCTCTCTCCATTTTTTTCGTGCTTCAATTGCAGGGCTTCCGAAATAGGTAATTCCGCCGGGGATGGATTTGTCGATTCCTGAAGTGGCAAGGATTACAGCACCTTTGCCCACAACGAGGTCTTTATTTACAACAACTTTTGCCCAGATTATAACATCATCTTCTATTCGGGTAACTCCAGCTATAGCAGTATGGGCGCCGATAAGGCAGTTTGAGCCTATTTGGGTATCGTGGCCTACCTGCACATGGTTGTCGAATTTTGTTCCTTTACCGATAACCGTATCACCCGATACGCCCCTGTCGACTGAACACAGGGCGCCGATTTCAACGTTATCGTGTAAAACTACCCTTCCGCAGGATTCAAGTTTGCGGTACCCTTCGGGTTTGCTCTGAAAATAATAGGCATCGGCTCCAACCACCGAGTTTGAATGTATTACCACATTATCGCCAAGCACACAATGATCGTAAATGCTCACGTTCGAATGAATAATGCAGTTTCTGCCGATTGTTACATTATTGCCGACAAATGCACCGGGCTGTATCACGGTACCTTCACCAATAACTGCCGTCGGGCTTACGGCTGCGGTCGATGCAACGAATGGCATGAATTTTCGCACGAGGAAGGTATATGCTGCAAAAGGGTCGTCGTGGAAAAGTAGGGCTTTGCCTTCAGGGCAATCGACCTGCTGGTTGATGATTACCACACTTGCCTGCGATGATAAAGCTTTTGTATAATACTTGGGATGATCCACGAAAGTAACATCGCCTTCCGAAACCATATGGATTTCGTTTATTCCGCATACAGGGAAATCAGCATCTCCGGAATAGGTCGCATTAATCAGGGCGGCTATTTGTTTGAGCGGTAACGGAGAAGTTAATTTCATGAAAGCTTTGTTGTGAGGTAATTGTCAGGTAAAGAGGTGCGAAAAGCAACTTTATTTTACTCTTTCAAAATAATTTCCTGTACGGGTATCAACCTTTATTTTGGTTCCCTCGTCGATAAATAAAGGTACCTGGACAATTGCGCCGGTTTCTACGGTTGCTTTTTTCAAAGTGTTCGAAGCAGTATCGCCCCTGAAACCAGGTTCGGTATAAGTAATCAGTAGTTCAACAAAAGCCGGGAGTTCGCAGGTTAATGGAGTTTCAGTATCGGCATGAACCATCATTTCAACTTCCTGTCCTTCTTTCATAAATTGGTAACCGTCAATCATTTCTTCATCAATCGATATCTGTTCGAAATTTTCGGTATTCATAAAGTTGTAGCCGTTTTCATCTTTGTAGAGGAACTGGTAAGGGCGGCGTTCAACGCGCGCCACATCGATACGTGCACCGGCATCGAAAGTATTCGGGATAACTTTCCCTGTTTTTAGGTTTTTGAGTCGTGTGCGTACAAAAGCAGCACCCTTGCCTGGTTTCACATGTTGAAACTCTACTATCTTGTAAAGATCGTTATTAAATTCGATGCATAGTCCATTGCGGAATTCAGCCGTTGTTGCCATAATGAGGTATTAAAATGTATTAGGATTTTGTTTAAAATGGGTGCAAAAGTACACATTTTCCTGATACCGTAATAATTTGATTATGAGCCTTGCTGTTAAATGTTTGTACAGTTTGGAATTGCTCGTAAGGCAACATTCGGTCGGAAATGTGAACTCTTAACGTGGTCAGAATTTCGATGTTTACTGAAAACAGCACGGGAAATGAAATGGATTTTAGCAGCTCATTTGTTGAAAACAGTCGGGATCAGGCTGTTTTCCCGTTCTTTTTATAATCATCAATCACGATCGATTGAGTACAAAAATCATGTTCATCGCTTTGCGAATTTGAACATACAATAATTATCCTGTTTGCCCGGTTTTCGTCAACCAGTTTCCGGTACCATTCAATGGCTTTGCGATCGAGGTTAGCTGCCGGTTCATCGAGAAGAACAACATCCGATTCGGTAAGCAGGGCAATGGCAAGCCGCACCCTCTGTTTCATGCCTGAAGAAAAATATTTAATGGGTTTGTTCCGGTTGCGGGCAAGCCCGGTGGCTTCGATTACCGCATTCACATCCATACTGTTGACAAAGTTGCGGAAATGGCTGTGGAATGAAAGCATTTCCTCCATTGTAAATTCCTCGATAAGTTCCAGGTATGGACCACTGAAGGTAACGTGCCTGAAAAAATCTTCAATTTCAATATTTTTCCCGTTATGGCTGTATGTAAGG
>CAISRK010000378.1 GCA_903887815.1 uncultured Bacteroidales bacterium
AAATAAGTATGAAAAAGCAAACAGGCAGGATTATTTTTTTCATTTTCACGAAATTTTAATAAATCAAAGATACTCCGTTAAACCTGATTTGTAAAACGGAATGGCGATAAATTTGTTGTCCGGAACGAACATGATTTCAAATCCTTTTAATCCAAAGGTAGGTTATATGGGTGTATAAGACAGAATGCACACGTAAGAATAAGGTTCAATTACTTGATAAACAGCAACTCTCGGTATTTTGGCAAAGGCCACAATTCGTCGTCGACAAGCAATTCGAGTTTATCAACATGATACCTTATTTTTTCAAAGTACGGTAGAACTTCGGTGTTATATAGCCCTGCTTTCTCAGTGGTATCGTCAACTTTGTTTGCTTTTTTGCGTTTATCGATCATTTCGGATACCAATTGCCTTACTATGGAAATATGTTCCGAAATTTCCTTGATATTCTGCATCTGGCTGTTCGAAAGCTTTACAAAGGTTTTCATATCAAGCACTTCCTTCAAACCTTTAACGTTCTCTACCAGCGTATTCTGGTAACGGATAGCTGTGGGAATGATATGGTTATGCGATAAATCGCCGATAATACGCGATTCGATCTGGATCTTTTTAATGTAGTTCTCAAGGTCAATTTCGTAGCGGGCAACCACTTCACGCCTCGAAAGCACATCATGATCTTCGAAAAGCTTTATTACTTCCTCCGTTGTCATCACCTTGAGTGCATCAGGAGTTGATGAAATGTTGGCAAGGCCACGTTTCAAAGCTTCGGTTGTCCATTCTTCGCCATAGCTGTTTCCTTCGAACCTGATCCGTTTCGACTCTTTGATATACCTGCGTATTATCTTATAAATTGCTTCTTCCTTGTTGGCCCCTTTTTCGATTAACGAATCCACTTCCTTGCGAAAAACCCGAAGTTGCTCGGCAAGCGCAAGATTGAGGGCAATCATAGGTTTGGCGCAATTTGCTGACGAGCCGACTGCCCTGAATTCGAATTTATTGCCTGTAAAAGCAAATGGTGATGTACGGTTGCGATCGGTATTATCGAGGAAAATTTCCGGAATTTTAGGGATATTGAGCGAAAATTCTTCCACCGCGGATTCAGCCTGGTCGGAGTTTATTTTGCTTTTCTCAATTTCATCAAGTGTTTGCGAAAGCTGCGAACCAATAAATACCGACATGATTGCAGGAGGCGCTTCGTGGGCCCCAAGTCGCAGGTCGTTGCTGGCCGATGCTACAACAGACCGTATAAGTCCCGAATGCGTATCGACAGCTTTAATTATGTTAACGAGGAAAGTAAGAAAACGGAGGTTGGCTTTGGGACTTTTACCCGGCGACAGAAGATTCTCACCAGTATTGGTCATCAACGACCAGTTATTGTGTTTTCCCGATCCGTTTACACCCTGGTAAGGCTTTTCGTGCAGTAATAAAGTCAGATGATGGCGTTTGGCAACTTTTTCGAGTATATGCATCAGCAACTGGTTATGGTCGACAGCCATATTGGCCTCTTCGAACACCGGAGCACATTCGTACTGGCTCGGAGCTACTTCGTTATGGCGTGTTTTTACAGGAATTCCAAGCCGGTGTGCTTCATATTCAAACTCGCGCATAAAATCCATAACACTTTCGGGAATAGTGCCGAAATAATGATCCGAAAGCTGCTGGTCCTTTGCCGAAGCATGACCAAACAGGGTGCGTCCCGATAAAGCCATATCAGGCCGGGCATGGAATATAGCTGTATCCACAAGGAAATACTCCTGCTCCCACCCTAGCGTGGCAACTACTTTCGAAGTAGTGCGGTCGAAGTATTTGCATACGGCGGTTGCTTCGGTGTCGAGCGAATGCAATGCCTTGAGCATGGGCGTTTTATAGTCGAGTGCTTCGCCCGTATAAGAAATAAATATGGTTGGGATACACAAGGTATCATCCATTATGAAAGCCGTAGATGTAGGATCCCATGCAGTATAGCCGCGGGCCTCGAATGTATTTCGGATACCGCCACTTGGGAAGCTTGATGCATCGGGTTCCTGCTGAATGAGTTCACCTGCCCCGAAATGTTCAATGGCTTTTCCGTCGCTTGTAGGTGAAAGGAATGAATCGTGTTTTTCGGCAGTAGCCCCGGTGAGCGGGTGAAACCAGTGCGTATAATGGGTTGCCCCTTTCGAAATCGCCCATGATTTTATGGCTGTAGCAACCTGGTCAGCAATGCGCCGGTCGATTTTTTCGCCTTTGGTAATCACATTCTGCAGTTGCTGAAACGCTTCTTTCGAAAGATACTGACGCATAACAGCCTGGTTAAATGTGTTTTCGCCAAAATAATCGGAAACCTTACCGGTGGTTTCAATCGAACGTTTTGGACGCGAAATGGCTAATTCAAGGGCTTTAAATCTGATGTTCGACATAATGGATATTGATATTTTAGGGTAAGCAAAATTACCTGTTTTAATCCGTTAAGAAATGGCCTTCCTGCAAATTTATATTGTTTTGGCGGCCGGCCGGTGTATTCGCAATAACCACAAGCCTATAAAAGTGTATAAACCGTTAATAATCAACAATTCAAATCCGAATTTATAGCCATTCAGCAGGACAACCGAATAATCGCTGAGCAGGTAACAGAATATGGGCGAACTAACTGCAACGTATGGAACATACTTATCGTTCACCTGCCAGTTTGTAAAGAGCCCGAAAGCATATAATCCAAGCAATGGTCCGTAGGTATAGCCTGCAACGGTAAACAGTTTGTCGATTACCGCCCTGTCGTTAATGGCCCGGAAAAGGACGATGACCAGCAATAGCAAAACCGCGAATGAGAAATGTACTTTGTAGCGGATTTGTTTTTTCTTTTCTTCGGTGAGCTCGCTTCGTTTATTCAGGCCGAGAAAATCGATTGTGAATGAGGTGGTAAGTGAAGTTAAGGCACCGTCAGCACTGGGATAAGCAGCTGAAATTAATCCGATTAAAAATACCAAACCAGCTAGCGGTCCCAGGTATTTGATTGCAATTACCGGGAAAAGATCGTCGGTTCTGCCAGGTAACTCAATTCCATGGTTGCGGGTATAGATATAGAGAACTGCTCCAAGGAAAAGGAACATGAGATTAACAAATACCAGCACAATACTAAATGTGAACATATTCTTCTGGGCATCGCCGATATTGCGGCAACTCAGGTTTTTTTGCATCATTTCCTGATCAAGACCCGTCATTACTATAGCAATAAATGCCCCGCTCAGTATCTGTTTGACGAAAAATTGTTTGCTATGCCAATCGGTCACAACGATTTTTGAATACCCGCTGTTCCAAACGGTTGAAAGTAAATGACTAAAGTCGAAATGCAGGTCTTTGCTGATCAGGTATATCGATAAACCAACAGCCAGGAGCATAAACGTGGTTTGCAGTGTGTCGGTCCAGATAATGGTTTTAATACCACCTTTGAAGGTGTACAGGATGATAAGCAGGATAAAAATACTTACCGTTACAAAAAAAGGAATATGCCACGCATCGAAAACAAATACCTGCAATACATTTACAACCAAAAACATGCGGAATGATGCTCCAATTGTCCTTGATAACAGGAAGAAGAATGCCCCGGTCTTATATGACCAGAATCCGAAGCGCTGTTCGAGATATGAATAAATTGAGGTTAAGTTCAGGCGGTAATACATTGGCATAAGTACGGTCGCTATAACCGTATAGCCGATCAGGTAGCCGCAAACTACCAACAGGTAACTGAATTGAGTAGCCCCTACCCAACCGGGTACCGACATAAAGGTAACTCCCGACAAGGAAGCCCCGATCATCCCATAAGCTACTATATACCAGGGAGATGCCTTGTTGCCAATAAAATAGGATTCGTTATTTGCTTTGCGGGTAGTTAACCATGTAACCGCAAAAAGCAGAACCGTATATGCCAGGAAACTGATGAAAATTAGTGTAGGAGTCAAAGGATGGGAGATTTACGATTTACGAATTACGAATTTAGATTTTGGTTTTACGACAATGAACGATTTCAAATCCGTTTCCAGGCTCCAAGTTACCTATAATATTCTATTTTTCACAAACAACACTCTAGCAACTACCTTCCGCATACTACCAGCTACTACCTATTAATTTCTACTGCTCTAGCAAAGCTGATCAGATCATCGAAGCGGTAATTCAATATATCACCGCATTGCTTTAAAACAGAATTGTCGGTCCCTATCAGTACAGTCTTCATCCCGAGCCTGTGGCCGAAAAGTATATCACTGTAGGAATCTCCTGCCATTATGCATTTCCTGAACCGTATTGTAGGAAATTGTTTCCTGGCCGATAATCCCATTCCAACAGAGGGTTTCCGGCTGAAACTGCGTGAGTTATTAAGATCGGGACTGAAAAATACCTGGTCGATGCGACCGCCTTTTTGGGTAGTCCCTTCGGTCATTTTTTTGTGCACTTTATCTAACTGCTCCAAGGTCATAAGTCCTTTCCCTAAACCCTGCTGGTTGGTTACAACAATAACAGGCTGAAAAATTGCGGAAAGAATGGCTATGGCTTCAGTTACTCCCGGAAGAAATTCGAATTCATCAGGTTGCTTCACATATTCGTCGGGCAGGCGTTTGTTGATCACACCATCCCGGTCGAGAAACAGTGCCCAACCCTTTTCAATCGTCAGAATGCTGCTCATGGCGTATAGGTCTGGAATAAAACGCTTTGGGCTCTTGAGTAATCTTCCGGTATGCCCATATCGAGGAAGAATTCAGTTGATTCAAATGACATAATCTTGAATGAGGAACATCCGGTTTTGAAAAAATCGTTTTCGAGCGAAAATTTCGCTTTGGTTACGTTTTGTAGTTTCTGCTTATTTATCAGGTAAATTCCTCCATTAATCAATCCACTACCCTGTGAAGGATCCTTTTCCCTGAAACTGGTAATTCTTCCCGAACCATCTAATTCAACCGAACCGTATCTAGATGCATTGTCAACCTCTTTCACAGCAATAGTAATATCGGCCCCCGATTGAAAATGGGATTGCTCCAGGGCATTTAGATCAACCGTAAAAAATGTATCACCGTTCAAAACGAAAACTTCATCCGAACTGCATTGCATCAAAGCAAACCTGATTGCACCT
>CAISRK010000379.1 GCA_903887815.1 uncultured Bacteroidales bacterium
CCTTAAAGATAAAGCCCTTAAAACCGAAGAAGCTGGAAAGCAGGCAATCCAGGATCAGATTGACAAACTGAAAGTCGACCTGAAGGCTGCTGCAAAAAGCATGATTGATACCCTCAGCAACAGCGTTCCTAAAATTCCAAGTTTCAAAACATACCTTACTGAGGATGCTTTTCATGTAGAATACAAATGGCAGCCAGAACTGGCCGGCAGTAATATCGAAATCTTTCCTGGTTTATTATCAGTAAAATTAAAGAATGCACCCGACAAATCCCTTTCGATAAATACCCATTTCAAGAAATCGTTCGATGTAAGTCAAAGCCCTTTCCTGACTACCGAAGCCCGTTTCGATAAGTTTTCGGTTGTGGTGGCCGGAATGATAGGTGTAAATTTCAATTACCTGAAATTCAGCGGAGGTTCATCGGGCAAAGCAGCCGTAAATGTTGACCTCGGTCCGGGCATGCCACTGGAATTTATGGGGGCCCTGGATTTTGTAAACACGCTGCAAAGCATCATTCCAAAAACAGGCTTTTCTGACGACGGACCATACATCGAACTTACCACTTCGGGTATTAAAGCCGGCTTTACCATTTCGGTACCCAATATCGAGGTTGGAGTTTGTATGATTTCCAATATTTCGCTAGGAGCATTCGTAAACCTGCCGTTTACCGGCGATCCGCTTACAATCGGTTTTAATTTCTGTACCCCGCGAGAATCCTTTTATGCTGACCATCTCCTGTTTCGGCGGAGGCGGTTTCTTCCAGCTGATTACCAGGCTCGACGGGCTGCAATCCGTCGAAGCTGCTTTCGAATTTGGCGCTGCCTTGTCGCTCAATGTCGGGGTTGCTTCAGGAGGAGTATCAGTGATGGGAGGAATTTATTATAAATCGGAAGCTTTGCAGGTTAAAGTGGGTAAAGATAATAAGGGCGAAGATAAGTTCATCGAGCAAACCCAGGCAAAACTATCAGCTTACATACGTATAAACGGTCACCTGTCTATACTTGGCCTCATAAGCGTTTCGCTGGAGTTCTACCTTACACTCGATGCCATTATTGTTGGCGGTAAAGTTCAGAAACTTGAAGGATCTGCCACGCTGAAAGTAAAAGTGGAAGTATTGTTCTTCAGCAAAACAGTATCGGTTACTGTCCGCCGTACGATCGCCGGCAGTGGCGGCGACCCGAAATTTATCGAAATGGTGGATACCGACGACTGGCAGCAGTATTGTCTCGCATTTGCCAACTAATTAAGTTTTTAACAGAAATATTATCAGGCTATGATACAGGAATTGGTTTTTACAACACTCCCCAATAACAAAGTGACCCGCGATGGCAAGCAGTACCTGCAGCTTTCGGTTTTTGTTACTCCGCGTGTGAAAAGTGAATCGCAGCTTACACTCGAAAACGTACCCGATATGCTGCATTGGGCTGAAAAAATCCGTGAAACAAAATTCTTGTTCCGCGTGCAGGGTACAAGGGGCGATATTGAAGCTTCCCTGAACAAGGAGCAGATCG
>CAISRK010000380.1 GCA_903887815.1 uncultured Bacteroidales bacterium
CCTTTATAAACACTAACCATAAATTTAACAAACCGACGTGCAACACGACCCTAATATCCTGATAAAACTGGTTAAAATGCAAATGCCTTTCGGAAAATATAAGGGTACAATTCTGTGTAACCTTCCGGTTTCGTACCTCGAATGGTTTAATAAGAAGGGTTTTCCGGATGGCAGTTTGGGGATGTTGCTTCTCACTATTTTTGAAATAAAACTTAACGGTTTGGACTACCTGCTCGATCCGATAAAGAAAATGAATTAATCCTGATGAAAGCCTACTCACTCAGCATCCTAAAAAAAGAACTCAGCACCCTTGCTGCAGGCGATGTACTCGAAATCTGCATGAAGCTTGTGAAATACAAAAAGGAGAATAAGGAACTGCTTACTTATCTTCTGTTTGATGCCAACAGCGAACCGGAATTTATCAGGAGTATAAAAAAAGAAATGGATTTACAGTTCTTTGAAATCAATACAGGTCATATTTATTTTGCAAAAAAGAGTCTAAGGAAAATACTTCGTACCGTTCAAAAATATATAAAGTATTCAGGCCATAAACAAACTGAGGTCGAATTACTTATCTATTTCTGTTCAAAATTGAAAGAATCGGGAATACCTTATAAGACGAATGTTTCGCTTCAAAATATTTTCACAAACCAGGTACGGAAGATCAGGCTGGCAATTGATACCCTTCATGAGGATTTACAACACGATTATAGCGAGGAACTCAGGGCAATAGAGGTATTGTCAAGATAAGTTCACTATTTCCCCTAAACAAATAAAGCTGCCATAGGCAGCCGTATTTGTTTTAAGCGATTAAGTGTTATTTGCTGATAATAAATCTTTTACTAAATCCAGATGTATTGTTGTTGCTGAGCCGAAGCATGTAAACACCATTACCGAGTATTCCGAGGTTGAGCGTATGCATAAAGTCTGCACCGATATTCAGTGATGACTCGGTGAATACTAATTTTCCGCGTACATCGTAGATGCTCAGATCGTACTTGCCTGTCGGCAAGGATTGGCTATGTATTGCGAAATGACCGTTATTCGGGTTAGGATACAATTCAATTATACGGCTGTCGGCCATTTCTTCAATTCCCGTACAATTAAAGAATGTAACTTTCGCTGAATCGCTTGCGATACATCCGTTGCCGTCAGTTACCCTGATACGGTATGTAAAAGCGCCTAATCCCTTGCCAACTGTATCAACCTGAAGTTTAGCCGTTGTTGCGCCACCAGGATACCAAAGGTAGGATCCCGGATTGCTGATGGTTGCATCATAAATAACCTTACGGTAACCACAAACCGTGGAGTCGTAAATTGCTACTATAGGAAGAGTGTTAATGGTCACCACCTGTGAAGCACTACCAGGGCACCCGGTAGCACTATTGGTATAGCTGTAGGTTATTGTTTTTGATCCAGCCCCTGCAACAGCCGGGTATAGGGTATCGGCCGAAACTCCCGGGCCGGTAAAACTCCCGCCTGCAGGTGAACCTGACAATTTTACCGGGCTTGCATTCAGGCATAAAGGTGATATGTGAGTCAGGCTTACAACCGGCAGTACATTTACTTTGATAGGTTGCTGTGAAGTATTTGTACAGCCGTTTCCGTTTGTAAAAGTGTAGGTAATAACATGGTTACCGACTCCGGCAACCGAAGGAGTGAAAACAAGTCCGTTAGTTACTCCTGTACCTGAATATGTTCCTCCGGCAGGCGTACCTCCGGTAAGATTGAAAGCTGCATGGGAAATGCAAACTGAATCTAGTTTGGCGAGGTTAACTACCGGTAATGCGTTAATAGTAAGCGACACTGAAGCTGGAGGGCTCTCACAGCCATTAGCCGACTGGCTTACAGTGTATTGGTATACTCCTGCAGCTGTCTGCCCTGTTACAAATGATGGACCCGTACCCACCTGGGTACCTGCTGAATACCACAATAAACCTGCCCCTGTTGCCGTAAGAGGCGGAACTGGCAGCCCTGAACAAACGGCCTGGCTTGTTGCGGTTGGTGCCAACGGAACCGATTTCACTGTGATGAAGTCATTTTTAACCATAGTGTTTGTGCCTGCAGCGTTTGTTGCAGCCAATGTAACAGAGTAAACGCCTGCAGTGCTATAAACAATACCTGTTGGGTTTTTATCGGTTGAGGTTGCAGGTGTGCCGCCAGGGAAAGACCATGCCCATGATGAAGCAGGACCGGTTGATAAATCTGTGAAGTTAACTGTTTGACCTCCGCAGATACTGGTATTGTTGGCACTGAAATTTGCTATAGGAGCAATAATAGCCGGTACTCTCACGGTGACAACTCTTTTGTGAACGGGTAAACCATTACTCCCTGCTGCTGTGATTGTAACAATATAATCACCTGCAGTAGCACCGTTACTGGTAATATTGATCGGGAGCTGCCCGGGATATTGCCATAGTCTTTTCCCTTCGGGATAGGTAATTGTAAAAAGGTTTGCAGGTGCATTAACTGATGCTGAAACAAATACAGTATCAGTGTATATTTTAACACTCGGAACAATCGCATAAAAAGTTGCAACCGGTTCGGTGGATGCAAGTACTGGTGATGCCTGGAGCCCATAATCAGGGAAATAACCTACATAGCTTCCAAAGTTGCCATCGCGAAAATCAGTCCAGGCCAATATGGATCCGGTTCTGGTAGCCCCTATTCCGTTATAATCTCCGAGATACCTTGGAGTACCTCCACCACCACATGTTGAACAGTTTATTTTCATTTTCTGGTTCGAAATCTGCTGGTTTGCAGCAAATGTTAATCCATCCTCCGTGTAGGAGGCATATATCAATGCACTGTCGCCTGTCGGGCAGTTGCGAGTATCCATCCAGGAAATGTAGAGCCTTTTGGTAATTTTATCATGCCATATTGCAGGAAACCAATTGCTATTTGCTTGTGAGTTAGCATCATCATTAACAGTCTTAGCAGTTGACCATGTTGCTCCGCCATCATCAGAATACCGGCAGAAAATATCCGGTTTGTTTCCGTTGCCAGCCGGAAAATTGGAAGCATATACAAGGTATAATCTTCCACGATTAGGGCCAGTGCTGTTATCTACTGCAATATTTGGATAAGGACGGGTTCGCATATTTTGTACTGAATTCCGGCCGCCAACATCGGTTCCGACATAATTGGAAAAATTTTGAGCTGATTTCATCGAAAAAGTCAATCCACCATCCGTAGATTTATAAAAAGTATAAGTCGAAGCAAAACTGCTTCCTGAATTGGTAACTATATATACGGGGGCTCCCTGTAAGGCATCATTGGGTCCAACAACAACCATCATTCCCGGTAATTCCTGGGTATTGAATGTTTGCGTATTATTATAGGAAACGCCATGATCGGTCGAACGCGCATGTGCCCCGGGTCCTCCACTAGACGCAGTCATAGTGGTATAAATGTAATTCGAATACATACCCCCTGTCTGATCAGCGGCAATCCAATTCTTATCAACTCCGTTAATAGCAGTAACTACTGGATCCCAGGTAAGGCCAAAATCAGTGGACGTAGAAACTTTACTACTTTGAACGTTTCCTCCCGGGGCATACATATTCTCATAAATCAGGCGCCCAGAACTGTCGCAAACTACAACTACATCGCCGAGCATATTTGTCCATGATGGATTAGCTGCATTCCAGTCATAACCATTTGTTGTGCGGTATCCTTTTCCTCCTGCCCCTCCAGAAGCATTCCAAACTGCGTATATTTGCTTAGGATCAAGCGGATTACAGGTTATACTGCATTCGGCAAAGTCAACGCCAAGTTTAAAATTGTCATAATCGCCAACAGTTACTACTGATGCCTGCGCAGCATCTCCCTGGGGTGTTTTATACCCGGGTTGCATGATCATAGGATCCCGATGAATGTCGATATCCCTTGTAGCTTGAGCAAATAAATTTACATTACTAAAGAGTAAAATTGTAAGGCAACAAACTGCAATGGCATTGAAAAAAGTAGAAATTCTCATGAAGGTTCTAAATTTGATGAATATGGGGTTTAAGCAGATCTTCCACTTGATTGAAAGGAATTTAGATCACAAAATTAAACTATTTTCGCTTACTTTTGTTCAAGTACTAAACCGATATTAACATTTAACCCCAAACCGTTATGAAATTAAATTTTTTCCAGAAAGCATTATCCTCTGCCGGACTTCTTGCTATCGTTGTTTTATTAGCCGGATGCCCTTTTTCAAGCAGTGTCCCAATTGATGAGGGAACTGTTAAAGTTCCTTCGGATCTGCCCGGACAATGGATGAGTGAATCAGACAAGGATTCAGATGAGCCGGTTGAGAACCCTACTTACTATGTAATTTCAAAAGATGATAAATATCATGCTACTGCGAAAAAAATGGAATACTCAAGCTCCGACAGTACTTACTCGGAAACTGTTTACCATCTGACTTTTTCTGATGTGAACGGGGTTGTGTTTATGAATGCACGCGATGATAAAGAAGATACTTACAGCCTGTACAAATTTTCGTACGACGATAAAGCAAACAAAATAAATACTTCGGAAGTAACTGATTACATTAAGGAAACGTTCAATTCATCAAAAGAGCTGAAAGACTTTATTATAAAGAATATGTCGAACAGTTATTTCTTTACTAATACCAACGAAACCTACGTTCGTAAATAGCACCCTGTTTATTTCAGGTTTTTAATTACTTCGTCGAACAGCCGGATAAGCTTAATTTCAGCTTTTCCGGCTGTTTCCAATATATCAGCCAGTTTCGCAGGAACAAGGTTATCGGGATCGCACAAATCGGTGATTACCGAAACAGCAGCACAGGGCAAGCCCATATGATTGGCCACTATTACTTCGGGTACAGTCGACATACCAACCACATCAGCCCCGATGAGTGCAAGATACCGGTATTCCGCCCTGGTTTCGAGGTTTGGGCCGGCAACAACGGCATAAACCCCTTTGTTTAAAGTGATTTCAAGTTTTCTTGCTGCCGCTTCCATCAGAGAGTTGATATCAGGCGAATAGGGGCAACTCATATCCGGAAACCGGGGACCCAATTCATCGATGTTTTCCCCGGTTAGCGGGTTCGATGGTAATAGGTTGATATGGTCGTCGAGCAGCATGAGGTCACTTTTGTGGTACGATTTATTAATTCCCCCTGCAGCGTTCGAAAGCAACAGCCATTTAACACCTAAGAGTTTCATCACCCTTATCGGAAGTGTAACCTGCTGCAATGTGTAGCCTTCGTAAATATGAAATCGCCCCTGCATGGCCAAGACCTTGTGCCCCTGCAGATTGCCGTATATCAGCCGGCCTTTATGTGATTCAACAGTCGAAACCGGGAAATGAGGAATATCGGCATAATCAATTTCAACTTCGATATTGATTTCGGCAACCATTTTTCCCAGGCCAGTGCCTAAAACTATCCCCGTATCAGGTGAGGTAATTCCTTTAAGGTATAAAAAAGCGGCTACTTCTTTTATTATTTCAAACATAAACTGAATATTTGTGTTATTTACAACTGCTAAGGTACATAAAGTGATGTATAGTTGTTTCCGGTTTAACCAGATTTCTATCTTGAGTAAACAAAATTTTGATTCGCTACGCGAACACCTGGCTGTAAATGTATCGTGGCCATCGGTTTACATGTTTAAATTTATTGCGCCTGCCGAGAACCGGATATTTGCATTACTGCACGACCTGTTCCCGGAGCAGGCTGATTTTACCAGCAGGAGTTCGAAAGGCGGTAAATACGTCAGTATAACAGTAAATGAGGTGATGATGAGTGCCGATGAGGTAATTGAACGGTACGTGAAAGCATCGGCCATTGAAGGTGTGATTTCTTTATAATAATATCATGCAGAACGACAGAATTTTATGTCCTGTTAGTAATCATTTTCAACAGCAACGGGAATTCATTTTCAAAATTGGGGGTAAAAATCCCTGTTCCGAGATTGTTTTTTATTTCGCTAACCGCCCAGAACCGGCCTTCATCAATTTCATTTTTATTAATTACAGGTCGGGCATTATATAGTGCAGTGAAACTGAATACCAGTTCCGATTCAATGTTGGTTTCCCATTTATACTGAATCAAAGGAACAGGACGAATGCCGGTTATATTCAGTTCTTCGGAAGTTTCGCGCAGCAAAGCCTGTTCGATGGTTTCGCCAACATCAACATGCCCGCCAACCGAAGTATCCCATTTACCAGGTTGTGTGTCCTTATGTAAAGCTCTTTTCTGAAGATAAATCTCGCCTTTGCTGTTTATTATATGAAGATGGATAACCGGGTGCAGCATTCCCGGACCCCGGTGAACCGCAGCGCGGGTAGCCCTGCCGGTGATATTTCCTTTTTCATCAACCAGCGGAACCCAGTCTTCGTTTTTCAGGTTTGATTTTTGCTTCCGTTTTGCTGCGATGTACTGCCAGGCGAAAAACAACCCGAACAGGATATATAACAACCCGCCGCTTATAAAAGCCCATGCTTCCTTGCTCATTAGGAAAGCCGAATACACTATCAGCCCAGTATAAACTACCATGAGCCAGAACAACATTTTCATAGTTTTCTGCATGGCCTTTTCGGCACCCTCCGGCATTTTCAACTCGCCTATATACCGCTGCGTATATATCATAAGCAGGTTTTTACGGCTGAACGCCGAAAATCCAAGCACAGCACAAAAAATCACGTTTATTAGCGCTGGTTTAAGTTTGAAAAATATCTCATCATTCAGTGCAATTGAAATTCCCCCAAGGGCAACCAGCAAAGCAGTATCAAAGAGTACAAACCTGTCGAGCCGTCGCTCACGGATAAAAACATAACCAAGTTGGCCGACACCGAATACCACAGCTACCACAAGCCCTGCCTCAGTCGACCAGAACTCGTCGACCAGGATGAAAACAAATACCGGCAGCAAGCCAGGCAGGAGTTTTTTAAAGAGGTTTAGCTGGCTGGAATCCATTTGTTAAGTGGTTTGTAGTTAAATGAAGCATAAGAAGAAGCACTTTAATGATTAATTATTGATTAAAGAACAAGGATTAGCGATTTACGATTCTAGAAACCGGTCACGTTGAAAAATCAACGTTCATTAATAGTTGTTCTGAAATCCTTTTTTTAATTCATCAGCACACTATAGTCCTAAAACAAAAAAGGAGTCCTTACATAAAGAACTCCTTTTATTGCCTGTATCTCAATTATTTAGCGAAACTTATTGCTCTTGTTTCGCGAATGACGGTAATTTTTATTTGTCCCGGATAAGTCATTTCTTCCTGGATTTTACGCGAAAGATCCATAGCTATCTGGTTCGATTCTTCGTCCGAAACTTTATCGGCGCCAACAATGACGCGTAATTCGCGTCCTGCCTGTATAGCGTAAGTTTTAACAACGCCGGGATAGGAGAGGGCCAGTTCTTCGAGTTTGTTCAAACGTTGAATGTAAGCTTCTACAACCTCGCGGCGTGCACCCGGACGGGCTCCTGAAATGGCATCACAAACCTGGACAATAGGAGCGATAAGAGTTTCCATTTCGATTTCGTCGTGGTGAGCTCCTATTGCATTGCAGATATCTGGTTGCTCCTTGAACTCCTTGGCTATTTTCATGCCGAGGATTGCGTGTGGTAATTCGGCATCGTTTTCGGCCACTTTGCCAATATCGTGAAGTAGTCCTGCACGTTTGGCTTTTTTAACGTTGAGTCCGAGTTCGGCTGCCATGGTAGCACAGAGATTTGCTACTTCGCGCGAATGTTGTAAAAGGTTTTGCCCGTACGATGAACGGTATTTCATGCGGCCTATAAGCCTGACCAGCTCAGGATGAAGTCCGTGAATTCCTAAGTCGATTGTGGTGCGTTTACCGGCTTCGATAATTTCCTGCTCAACCTGTTTTTTGGTTTTGGCAACAACTTCTTCGATACGTGCTGGGTGAATACGGCCGTCTGTTACCAGTTTATGAAGTGATAGGCGCGCGATTTCACGGCGTACCGGGTCGAATCCGGAAAGAATGATGGCATCGGGTGAATCGTCGATAATAATTTCAATGCCTGTAAGTGCTTCGAGGGCACGGATGTTACGGCCTTCGCGACCTATTATGCGGCCTTTTATTTCTTCGCTTTCGATATTGAAAACGGAGACGGTATTTTCAATAGTTTGTTCAGCAGCAGTGCGTTGTATGGTTTCAACAATAATCTTTTTTGCCTCGTTGTTGGCTTTCAGCTTGGCTTCTTCAACAATTTCGTTGATTTGTGCCATAGCCTGGGTTCGAGCTTCGTCTTTCAGGTTATCAACAAGCTGATTTTTAGCATCCTCGGCAGTTAAACCCGAAATTATTTCGAGTTGCTCTATATACTGCTTGTGTGCTTTATCAATTTCCTGTTGTTTGCGGCTGATAACTTCTTTTTGTTGGTCGAGGGTAGTTTTGGTTTCGGTGAGTTCTTTCAGTTGTTTCTGAACTTCCTCGTTTTTTTTCTGAATTTCGTTGTGGCGTTGTTCGAGTTGTTGTTCACGCTGTTTCTGACGATTTTCGGTTTTTGCGATCAGGTTGTTCTTTTCCTGTATCATGTTTTCGTGGTCGGTCTTCAGCTGAAGATATTTTTCTTTGGCCTGAAGAATTTTTTCTTTCCGAACCATTTCCGCTTTCTCTTCAGCGTCGTGGAGCAGGTAAATGCTCTTTTTTTCGATCGACTTGCGCAGCAGGGTGGTTGCAAGAGCG
>CAISRK010000381.1 GCA_903887815.1 uncultured Bacteroidales bacterium
GCCAGAATACTTTTGCTTCATCAGGGGTTAAATCAACCTTCTGGGTGATGAATGCAATGCGCTGGGCCTCTATTTTCTCATGTTTTTCACTTGCCTGATTGCCGGGATTTCCATGCCCGGTTTTATCCTGTTGTGCAAATGCTGAAAACGACAGTATCAGTATGGTGAAAGTAATCAGCTTACTTAGCGCCGATATTCTTACTTGATTTGTTTTCATGATATTTATGGATTTAGTTATCAGTTAATAATAATTCAGTTTCAATTTCCTGGTCTTTAAGGTATGAGGCTATTTCATCATCTGTTAGGTGGTTAACACCGGCGAACTGGACCGGATTTGATGTAAACGCAGGGGAGTTTTCGATTTCTGATTCAAGAGTGTTACTTTCGGCAAGCATTACTTCCTCCGCAAAGGAAGCGTCGAAGCCATTATTCAGTTCCGTAAGGGTATCATATCCTGAAGCAACAGTAGAAGTTTTGCGCGGGATAATAAATATGAATGTTAACGCTAACAGAACAGTTGCCAGAACCGGGCTCCAAACCGAAGGTTTCCGTATCACCATGCCCAACGAATGACGGAACGAGCTATCCGATTTGGCTAATTTATCCACTATACGGGGGCTCAGAGTGTCAAAATATCCTTCAGGAACCTGTAACCTGCAGGGATTCTGTTTCAGGTCTTCGAGTGCCTGTGGCAACTTGTCGCTGATTTCTGACGAGTTCGATATGCCTTCTTTGAGTTTCATGATGTATGTATGACTGATTCTATTGGTTAAAGTTTAGTAAGAAGTAACAAAATCTTCAATTTTTTTTACTGCAATATGGTACGAGGCTTTTAATGCCCCTATTGAAGTACCCAGTATTTCCGACATTTCGCTGTAACTCAGGTCGTCGTAATACCTCATATTGAATACAACCTGTTGCTTTTTGGGCAGTCGGATAATGGCTTCGCGAAGTCGACGCTGAATTTCATTGCCATCGAAATGTGTATCGTTATGAATCGACTTTACCAGTATAGCTTCGGGCGAAGACAGGGAGAGGTAGGAGCGGAGCTGCCGGCTCTTCAGGAAACTGAGCGATTCGTTTACCGCAATCCGGTAAAGCCAGGTAAATAATTTGGAGTCTGCACGAAACGAGTCAAGATTGTTCCATACTTTGATAAATACATTTTGTACAACATCGTCAGCATCGTTGTGATCCACCACCATCCGGCGGACGAAATAATAAATCTTTTCCTGGTGCTTGCGTACCAATAAATTAAAAGCATAATGCTTTTTATCGGCATTACTGAATAGTTCAATTAATTCATTATCAGTGTATTCCTGCATCGGGGGCGAAAAGCGCTAAATAAGCATCAAATTGATCCTTGGTTTAAAATCCGGATGATACAGCCTTGAAATGTCCCGTTTCCCGAAGATTTGGCGCTTCGCCGGGAAGGATCCAGGTTGATTAATATTACCTTAACGTTTCCTGCTTATCGCTTTCTGAACGGCAGCCACGATATGTGGCACATCCAGCCCGTATTTTACCATGAGTTCTTCAGGTGTGGCGCTTTCGCCGAATTTATCATCTACAGCTACCATTTCCAAAGGTGCTGGTAGCTGAAGTGAAAGCAATTGGGCAATACTGTCACCCAATCCGCCATTCATCAGATGTTCTTCGGCAGTTACAACACATCCTGTTTTTTTAACTGACTGTAGGACTGCCTCTGTATCCAAAGGTTTAATAGTGTGTATATTTATTACTTCGGCACTGATCCCCTGCTCATTGAGTATGGAACAGGCTTCGAGTGCGAGCCACACCATGTGGCCTGTTGCTATTATGCTCACATCGGAACCGGGGCTTAGCAAAATTGCTTTACCGATTTCGAAAGGCTGGTCGATCGGCATAAAATTGGGGACTTTCGGCCGGCCGAAACGCAGGTAGACCGGACCTTTGAAATCAGCGATAGCCAGCGTGGCCTTGTAGGTCTGGTTATAATCACAGGGATTAATAACGGTAAGATTTGGCAGCATCTTCATAAGCCCGATATCCTCCATGGATTGGTGCGTTGCACCGTCCTCCCCAAGCGTAATGCCTGCATGCGAAGCGCAGATTTTAACATTTGTATTGGAATAAGCAACCGATTGCCTGATCTGATCATAAACCCTGGCTGTACTGAAATTGGCAAAAGTCCCTGTGAACGGTATTTTCCCGCCAATGGCAAGCCCTGCAGCAACACCTATCATGTTGGCTTCGGCAATACCAGCCTGGAAAAACCTGTCGGGAAATTCTTTCGCAAAAGCATCCATTTTCAGCGATCCCTTAAGGTCGGCACATAAGGCAACAACATCAGGATTGATGCGTCCGAGTTGTAATAATGCGGCTCCGAATCCTGAGCGTGTATCTTTTTGTTCGTTCGAGGTATATGCGGTCATAAATGAAAGTTTACTGCTTTGGTTTAATTTATTTATATAATTGTATATCAGTTGTTTTGCCTGATTCAATAATAAAACTTTGTTCTACTGTGTACAAAGTTGAACGTGAGCTTTTCGGCCGGAATACAATTTTATAACTTCCCGGCTGGAGGTATAGGTTTTCAAGTGTAAGGTTTTCGTTGAGCTCGAAAATGCGGGTTAGTTTATTTTTATCGTTCAGGAGTAAAGTTCCGTATCCAACAAAGGTTTTGCGTATAACGGCAATTCCCGGCTCAGGAATTTCGATTGAAGTGGTATGACTCTGGCTGATATCAACATCTTTAATTGTGATACGCGGCAAGGAAAGAACTTCCAGGTCATACTTTCCGGTAATATATTTTTCGGTATCACCAAAGCTCTGAACATTCAGTGTTTGGTTAGAACCGCCCTGTCTTACAATACATTGCAGACCTTTGGCAGCATTACTCACACCGGCCATTTTTAAAAACAGGTATCCCTGGGGGGCATCAGATGCAACCACAGTATGTTTACCTGGAGAAATGCGTAATGTGTCGATTGTAACCGTTGGCATTGTATGAATATCAACCCGGTATGTGATAAGCGGATCAACTATGAGAGTATCGGGCAACCCACGATAATTCATGGTATGCACGAAGTTATATACAACTTTGCCGGTACTGATATCATAGAAAGTCATGCTTGCATCCGTCTCGGTGGGCCTTCCCGACTGGTCGAGCAGGTTTACCTGCATGGTTGTTGAATTGAGTGCCTGCGATATCACAACGTTAAGCGCTTTACGCAGATCTTTTTCGTTAGTGGCATCAAAATAGGTTCCTACGCAGTTAAATGCCAGGTTAAAGTCCTGGCCAATGCCTATTATGAATGGTCGAAGTATAATCCCGTTTTTCTGAAGCATTTTCGAAACGGCACAGGGGTCGCCACTGCATTCTTCCATCCCATCAGTAATCAGGACCACTATATTCCGGCAATTGGAACAGGGAGGGAAATCCTTGGCAGCCTGTTCCAGTGAAAACGCGAGAGGTGTAGTTCCCCTGGCTGAAATTGTCCGGAGCCGTGTCTTGATTTTTGCTGCATTTCCCGGGCCAAAAGGAACTTCAAGTTTTGTGTCGCTGCATACCTGAGGCGGATACTGGAATTGGTGCCCGTAAACCCGGAGTGCAAATTCAGTATTTTTGAGATTTGCGACACTGTCGAGCATTTCCGACAAAATCCGTTTTGCAATATTAAATTTGGTATCACTCTGCCAACGGCCAAGCATACTCTGCGATGCATCAAAAATGAACAATATGCGGGTAAGCGGAACCGGCTTGTATATAACCGGAGGTTCTTTCTGAGCTGAAACAAAAACAGCAGTCAGCAACAAAATTACCGATAGAACAAGCTTGAGTTTATTAAAGACCTTTGTTTTCAATTACCTTCTTTAGTTTAAATTAAATCAACCGGGGGTGGAATCACACAGGAAAATGAGTTGTTTTAAAAAACAGTTCTGATGTTTCAGTTTATTCCCGGCTTTTATAAAGAATGGGAATACTACGGGCTATTAAAAACAGGCTGAACAATTTTTCCTCTGCATCAGATTTTATAACGTTGCATTCCCTTTTTTATGATACAGCTTTTAATAATCTCCTTCAGTTTCTTTGAGTTGTGAAAGTGCTGATTCAAGTTCCTTGTCATTGGGAGGAGATCCGTGCCACTGGTGTTTGTCGGTCATGAAATCAACTCCCTGGCCCATATGCGTATGCATTAGAATAACTATAGGCTTGCCGTTTCCTGTAAGGCTTTTTGCCTTAGCCAGGGTTGAGAGAATATCGTTAAAATTATGCCCGTCCATTTCAAGTACTATCCAGTCGAAAGCTTCCCATTTTGCCCTGAGGTTGCCCAGAGGCATAACTTCATCTACGGGTCCGTCGATCTGCTTGCCATTATAATCGATTGTTGCAATAATATTATCAACCTTACGGCCTGCGGCAAACATTGCTGCTTCCCAGATTTGTCCTTCCTGCAGTTCACCATCACCATGAAGGGTGTAAACAAGGTTCGGGTCGTTACGTAGCCGTTTTGACAGGGCTGCCCCTATTGCAACCGAAAGACCCTGCCCCAGTGATCCCGAAGCTACGCGAACACCGGGAAGATGCTCGGCAGGTGTAGGATGGCCTTGCAGACGGGTATTCAGTTTGCGGAAAGTAGTTAATTCGCTAACAGGGAAATAACCCGTACGAGCAAGTATACTATACCACAGGGCTGAAAGATGCCCGTTCGAAAGGAAAAACATATCCTGTCCCCGGCCATCCATTGTGAAATTCTTGGGATCATGATTCATTACCGAGGTGTATAGTGCCGTCATGAATTCGGTACATCCGAGCGAGCCACCGGGATGCCCCGACTGTACTGCATGTACCATTCTAACTATATCCCTGCGTACCTGTGAGGCTAAAGCCTGCATCTGCGTTGTTGTCATCAAGTTGTTTATAAATAATTAGCTAAAATATACTATAAGCGTCACAACAGGCAGGAATGTTAATAATTTTGGAAAAGATTTCTGACCATAATTTGGATTTTTTGCACCATTTGGTCTTCAAAATTGTGTTTTCTCTTATAACTAAATGACTTACGATTTGTATTCACGATGATGCAAAATATATTGAAATTTCTAGTCCTTCTTGCTTTATTGGCAATAAGCACGGTTGGTAGTGCACAGGTTAATCTATCCAGGAGTGCAGGCGAAACACATTGGGTCGATTCGGTGTACAATACACTCACTCTCCAACAAAGGATAGGACAGTTGTTTATTCAACGTGCCAATTCGGATATAGATTCATCTGAAATCAATGAACTTGCGCGTTTAATTAAAAACTACAACATAGGTGGTTTATGCTTTTTTAAAGGAGGTCCTGTAAGGCAGGCAATTCTTACGAATTATTACCAGCAAATGGCTCCAACGCCTCTGCTTATCACGATGGATGCAGAATGGGGTTTGGGAATGCGGCTCGACAGCGCCATTTCATTTCCCCGCCAGATGACAATCGGGGCCATTGCCGACGAGAGCATTATAACCCGGTATGGTTTGGCCATAGCTGGTCAACTCCGGCGCGAAGGTATAAATATGAGCTTTTCCCCTGTTGCTGATATCAACAGCAATGCAGCTAACCCGGTTATCAATATACGCTCATTCGGGGAGCATAAAGATGATGTGGCGCGGAAAGCGACTTTGTATATGAAAGCTTTGCAGGAAGGCGGTATTATTACAGTTGCGAAGCATTTTCCAGGACATGGTGATACAGATACCGATTCGCATCATTCGCTGCCTTTTATAGGGCATTCAAAAGCTACAATCGATTCGCTCGACCTTTTCCCTTTCAGGCAGCTTATTCACGAAGGCGTTGATGGGGTTATGGTTGCGCATCTCAATATCCCGGCACTCGATGCCGCAAAAGATATGCCTTCAAGTCTTTCGCCACTGGTAATTGATTCGCTGCTGCGCAAAAAAATGGGCTTCCAGGGTCTCGTTCTTACTGATGCATTGGATATGAAAGGCGTATCGGGTTACGACGCTCCGGGTTTCCTTGAACTTAGGGCCTTAAAGGCAGGAAACGACGTTCTTCTGCTCTCGGTATCGGTCGATAAAGCGGTAGCTGTTATCTCGCAGGCCATCGATAGCGGGCTGTATTCGCAGGATGACCTGGCTGTTCACTGCAAAAGAGTGCTATCCATAAAATACAGGGCAGGGCTTGATCACAGGCAGGATATAAAAGTTAAAAACCTGTATGCTGATCTGCATTCTTCGTATGATGAAAACCTGAATCTTGAACTATATGCTAATGCAGTGAGTGTTTTGAAAAATGAAAACTCCATTTTGCCGGTAAAAATTTCCGATACATTAAGGATTGCCTCCCTGATGATTGGATACGACGATATTCGGATGTTTCAGAACCGGATTGAAGATTACGCTATTGCCGATCATTTTACACTTCCCCGTAACCCGGAACCTGAAAGAGTGAAGGAAACGATGAATAAACTTGGTAAGTATAACCTTATTATAATTGGTATAAACAATACAATACCCGCACCGGCCCGGAATTTCGCCATATCGGATGCAACCATAGCACTTGTTGATTCATTACTGGTTTCAAAACCGTGTATTCTCAACCTGTTTACGCTTCCATACTCTGTTAATCTTTTCCATAAAATTCATAAAGCCAGGGCTATTGTTGTTGCGTACCAGGATAATGCAAATGCATATGATGCTGTGGTGCAGGTGCTTTTCGGTGCATTGCCTGCAAGTGGCCGGATTCCGGTTAGCATTAACAAGACTTTTCCTGTGCATTCAGGCCTCAAAACCATAACAGCAGGACGCTTTAGGTACGATACCGATGAAAAATGCGGGTTCACTTCCCGCGACATGGCTGATATTGATTCCATTGTGAATGTCGGGCTGGTTAAAAAAGCTTATCCGGGCGGAGAATTACTAATTGCCAAGAATGGGAACATTGTTTACAGGAGATCTTATGGCTTTACTGATTATTTCCATTCCCAACCTGTATCCGATAATGATCTTTACGACCTTGCCAGTGTTACTAAGGTGGCTGCTACAACCCTTGCGGTAATGCGGCTTTACGACCAGGGGCTGGTTCACCTGGATGAGCCATTGTCGAAAACCTTGAAATATCTTGAGAATACCAACAAGAGCAGGATGACTATCCGTGAAGTTATGACACACCAGGCCGGCCTCGTTGCCTGGATTCCTTTCTATAAGAAAACCCTCGTTCATGGATTTCCCGACAGCACCCTTTATGCAAAAAATGCTTCGGAAAAGTTTCCGTATCGTGTTGCCGAGGGTTTGTATATGCGTAAAGATTACCGCCAGGTTATGTTCGATTCGATTATAAAATCTCCTGTATCCGATAAAAAAGAATATCTGTACAGCGATCTTGATTTTATTTTCATGCAGCAGTTTGTTGAGAAAGTTACCGGTAAAAGCCTTGACGAATATGTTACCCAGGAGTTTTACAAGCCTCTGGGATTAAATTCATTAACCTTTCGTCCCCGTGATAGATTTCCTTTAAGCCGGATTGCACCCACCGAAAATGATACAATTTTCAGGCACCAGGTTGTTCAAGGTGATGTTCACGATCCTGCAGCGGCCATGTTTGGCGGGGTAGCCGGGCATGCAGGGCTTTTTGGTACTTCGAACGACCTTGCAGTAGTAATGCAGATGCTGGTGCAAGGCGGGAAATACGGCGACAGGCAGTTCATTAAACCTGAAACTGTTACTTTGTTTACAAGTACGCAATTCGAAGGCAACCGGCGTGGGCTTGGATTTGATAAACCACAACTGAACCGGAATGAACCCGGACCCGCCTGCAGGGAAGCTTCAGTTAACTCTTACGGGCATACCGGTTTCACCGGTACTTATATCTGGGCCGATCCGGATATTGACATGGTGATTGTTTTCCTTACCAACAGGGTAAACCCCGATGCCGAACCTAACAAACTTGTACAACTGAACATACGCACCGATATTCAGCAAAGCCTCTACCGGGCATTAATTAAAAACCAGAAAGAAGGGCAACAAATACAGAAAAAGCCCGTTAATACTACAACTTATTAATTTAGGATTTTGGATATGCGATTTCGGATTAAGCAAAATTTTCCCCTGAAACTCCATCAGCCTATAAACTCATCACCCCGTATATAAAACCAATAATTAAATAAAAACATGTCAAAATTAACTTTAAGAGGCACTGCCGTTAATACAATCGGCGAATTGCCTGCAGTAGGATCGAAAGCTCCTGATTTTTCGCTGGTTGGAATAAACCTCGCGGATGTGAAAAACTCTGATTTCCTGGGGAACCGAGTGATTTTAAATATTTTTGTAAGCCTCGATACTTCCACCTGCGCAGCTTCGGTAAGGAAATTTAATGTGGAAGCATCAAAACTTGACAATGCAGTTGTAGTCTGTATTTCAAAAGACCTTCCATTTGCACACAGCCGGTTTTGTACTACCGAAGGCATAGCCAATGTGGTTTCTGCTTCTGAATTCCGCAGCAACAGTTTTGGTAAAAGTTACGGGGTAATGATGGTTGATGGCCCATTACAGGGACTACTGGCCCGTTCGGTTGTTGTACTCGATACTGATGGTACTGTTCTTTATTCGAGCTTTGTGGCTGAAATAACTGAAGAACCTGACTATCAGTCGGCCCTGGATTCGCTTAAATAGGACTTTGATTTTTCCTTCAGTATATTTATTGCTAAGGAAAAAACTGCTTTTAAGGCTGCACATGTGCGGCCTTTTTTTTTCTGGAGTAGAGTCTGAAATGATTTTTTGAATTTTAAATACCGATTACCTAACCTGATTATCTGTTTTTTTAGTATATTTGAGCAGCTTCCCTTACTGGTTGACTTCGAATGCTTATTGACACTGTGTAATGAAGGCGGTTTCCAGGTCCTGACGTCTGCTTTCATATGTTCATTGAACCCTTTATTGAAGGGAAATTTGTTTTGTGGATTGTTTTGAAAATCAAAATAGCAATTAATTTTTAACTCAACACCCCTTACAATGAAAAAAGCATTACTTCTTCTCATCCTTACAGGTACTCTATTTGGCAGCTCTGTTGCCCAGCCTTTTCTGCAGTTAGTGCCTCAGAATCTATACAAGGAAAATGTTACTCTTACAGCTGCCGATTGGGCAGGTTTCTATCTCACTTCGAAGTATGACGAAATCGGGCAGGGAATGATGGTACTGCTTCCATCGGGCGACAGTATCCTCGCATTTTGTGCCAGTGAAGATGCAGGGTATATCCGCATTATGAAAGGGAAAATGAAAGGAAACGGTATCCGCTACACTTACGAAACTCTGCCCCTGAATAATTCGCTCAAAGGCATAAGCCGCCCCAGCGGGGAAGGATTTATGGTAATGAAGGACGACGGGAAGCTGGAAAATGTTTATAATAAACATGGAAATGCCAAAGGTATGAAAGAGGTTGAAGGCTGTTTCACAGCCGGAAAAATGAAATCGATTGAACTCAAACCAGGCGCGAATCCAGGCGAATATGATTTTTCTGGAAGCTGGAATGCCATTGAAAAAAAGGAAACGCTTCCTATGGAACTTACCTTCCTGAAAGATTGTTATTACGGATTCTATTCGCTCAAATCATTCAAGATTCACGAAAAAACTGCGCATGGAATGTATTGGGATACTGAATACTACAAAATAATTCCAAAATCATCGGTTCTTGTATTTGGTATCCCGATGGGCGACTGCCTGTATTACCTTGCAGTTCACAAGGACGGCAGCCAGTCATATGTTGGTATTTTTACCATGACTCCCGATAAGAATGGCCTTAACGGGATTTATGTCGATAAGTCGGATATGAAAAGCATTGGTAAAAAAGGCGATAAGCTGAATTTTACCCGATAGCGCACCGGATGTAATCCTTGTTTCAGGCAGGCAGAGGCCTGATTAAATATTCGTTCTTATATTTTGCCGGCCCGAAAATTAGTGTACCTTTGCGCCTCGTTTAGGAATTGCGGATGTGGCGTAATTGGTAGCCGCGCCAGACTTAGGATCTGGTGTCGTGAGACGTGGGGGTTCGAGTCCCTTCATCCGCACAAGATTGATAAAAGCTGCTGAGAAGCAGCTTTTATTATTCCAGATGGATGCAGGGACGAGAAGTTTATCCGCCCCAGGCGGAAGTCCCTTCATCCGC
>CAISRK010000382.1 GCA_903887815.1 uncultured Bacteroidales bacterium
ACAATGGTAAAAACAGCGGGTTCACTCCTGCCCTGGGTTGTCATATCCGTACTTGGAACGGGTATTCCTTTTGCATCCATGGATTGTATCGTCCATATAAATTTATGGTTGGCAGTTGAGTCAAGCATAGGCAGGTTTGGCCGCCATATATACTGTGTCATACCCCTGGTAGCCGGTTCATCAAGTATTGGCTGATTACCACGTAAAGCCTGCATCGGAGTCTGGCCCGGGAGAATCTCAAATACCTGAACCCTGTAGAAAGTTTGCTCAATTGAAGTAGGAACGAGGCTTGTCCACCTGAAAGTTATCATATTCTGTGCAATGTGCGCGTCCAGCCTGGCATCGTTGGCAGGTTGCATCAAAACCGGCAACTGATAAGAAATAACCGTAAACCTCGCAATTTGTTTTGCCCTCACAATATCACCGCCGGCATTATATAATTCCACCTGCAGGTAATAGTCACCGGCAGCTAACCGACCAGTGCGCTGAAGCAAATTCTGGACGTTTCCGGGTAACATTAAATTTTGAAGTTGCAAGGCATCGGCCATGGTAAACTGGTTAACTCCCTGCCTTAAGGTGTAAACTCTTGCAGCATTGATATTTGAAATACCAATAATACTTCTGCTTTGATCCAGTAATGTTGTTTTAATTTTAACATTCGGATCATTATTCGCTGTTCCCGGGATAACTGAGATAATCATCTGTCCATTAACGGGGTACATCCAATCTGAGAGGTATGGCTGAGGTCGTGGGTTTAAGGCAAGATTCAGGGTAATTTGAGCATTTATTGTCTGAATATTCAGAAGCACACCCAATATCAACAATAATTTGTATTTTTTCATTTCAGCTAATTGTTAATGCTTATTTCTAAAATTTGTATTGTAATCCGGTTCTGAGGATACTTTCGAAATATCGCGGGTTACCCGGATAAGCAGGTAATAAGGATAGTCCGGGCAATTCGGATCCATAATGGTATACGTTGGCCGTTGCTGTTAGCTGCCAGGTCAGTCTTTTAAAAACTTCCCAGTCAAAGCCACTTGTTGCTAAAAGGTTTTTATTCGCTGTGAAGGGGGAAGTAGTACTAAGACTGTATTGCAATTGACCTTTAAGTTTGAATTTTGAATTCATTTTCCAGCTCATTCCGCCAGTGGCTGTAAGTAAGGTGAGGCTAATTGAAGGAGCCGAATTTTTAAACCACATGACGCTAAAATCAGGGCTTATCTTACTGTTAAAAAATGTCGGAACATAAAGCAGCAATGCCGTTTGTGTATTGTTTTTAGTCGTATTGGGCGGAATTATTGTTGTTTCGTCGTATTTACTCCAGGTATATGTTCCACTGAGCAAGTTGCTCATGGTTGTGCCGTTCCAGGTATAGACCGGGTTAACAGACAATTCGTTACTGACACTTTTATAACCCGAAAGTCCCGGTGAATTGAACCCAAAATTATTAAAACCTGCATTCATACTGAACTGGTCAGTAAACTGGGTAAAGACATTAACGTTCGCAATAATTTGTTTGGTAAGGTCGGGGCCGGCAGTGCGGCTCAGGTTTCCATAACGTTCGCCAATACTTCCGACGATGTTCATCTTCTTTTTCCATGCATTGAAACGTGTATTCACAAGGTATTCCATTTTATCATTGGTCATAAACTGAAATCCAGCCGTGTAGTACCCTGCGCCATAATAGTTGAATTTGGTCCCAATTTCCCAGTCACTTCCTTTCTTGGCAATCCCAAGCATTACAGCATTATCTTTACC
>CAISRK010000383.1 GCA_903887815.1 uncultured Bacteroidales bacterium
CCGGCTACTATGCCTGATGCGAAATCAACATTACCAATGTTTAACTTGTCGGGTTGTGGTTCGGTGCCGCTGATAATTTCGCCTGTACCCGGAACGATCATATCTTCGAAAATAAGCCTGTCCCAGTTCAGCCTGTACTGTATATATCCAACCTGCATGGCAGCATTCATTGTAATGTCCTTGCTAACTGTGAGCCGGTAGGAGTATACGCCGCTGGTTGAAAATGTAGCCAGAGGACCCGACATATCAGCAGTAACTATCGCAGCTATGCCACCCGAAATAGAACTGGCATACATATCGCTGCCAAAACTGTATGAAATGTAGTGGTCGTTGAGCGAAGGAAACTGGTTGCGGTAGTTGAGCGTAATACGGGGGCAGATTTTGTTCCCGGCTAGGGCCGGATTCATATAAACAGGGTTAGCATAAAACTGCGAAAAGGCCAGATCCTGCCCCGAAACACCCGAAACAGATAGGACTAAACACATTAATATTACTATAACTGCAGCTTTCGTATTCATCGATTTACGAGTACAATATTACAAAATATTTGGCAACCCTGCGGCGGTTCGGTAAAATATCTATTTGTCAGCAATAATGAATTAGATTCTTCGTTTAAGATTCACCGGCAAATGAGAGTGTTTTTACCAGTTTTTCTTTTTCGCAGGCCTTCCATTTTAAGAACGAAATTGTTTTTCATTTGTTGTATAGTTCTGATTAGTTTAACTACCCGAATATTGAATAAAGGCAAATATATAGTTCCGATACTGTTTTTGCTCACAGTGATGTTTCAGCTTGTTTCTGCGGCTGGTTTGCAGCCTGTTAGCAGGCAAATTACCTGGCTCTCCCCTGTTAAATGTGTTTTGAATGACAGTGTAATCAAACTACTTTCATTTGAAGGCGCTGTTTATCCAGGTGCTATTTCGCTGCCGGTATGGAAAGCAGATTTCTATAATGCTGAATATTCTGAAAATGTGGTTCTCGATAATTGTATTTATATCCCGCTAACGGATGAAGAGCGTTTATTAATTTATCCTTTTTCAGGTAAAATCCCTGCGAAAATAATCCCGGATGTGATAAAAATAATGAGTAGGAAACAAGCCGGAATAAACGTGAGTTTCACCCCATTTAAAATTGATTCTTTATCAGGGCAGGTTGTTAAACTATCGTCATTCACCTTAAGTTTTGGTGTCTATGATTCAAAGGTGAATGCAATTGAAAGAGTTTATGCAGCAAATTCGGTTCTTTCCCAGGGGAACTGGTATAAACTAGGAATAACTCAAACCGGCGTTTACAGTATTGGGTACAACGATCTGGTGTCGATGGGAATAAGCCCTTCAGCCATTGATCCTTCAAAAATCAGTATTTTCGGCAGGGGAGGTACAATGCTTCCCGAACCAAATGCAATACAACGTGCCGATGATGTTCCCGAAAATGCAATCGAGGTTACAGGACAGGCTGACGGATCGTTCGACCAGGGCGACCTGATATTGTTTTATGCACAGGGCCCTGTTTCGTGGAATTTCAATAAATCGCAGCAGATGTGGGAGCACACCACCCATCTTTATGCCGATACCATCAGTTATTTCCTGAGCACTGACCGTGGAAATGGGAAGCGCATTCCGGTTAAGAGCAATTCAACCCAGACTGAAACTGACCAGGTTACTGCCTTTGATTATTATTTAGGATATGAAGAAAATAATGTGAATCTGCTGGGTTCAGGCAGGCGATGGTTTGCACAGACCTATGATGTGGTTGTAAATAAGTCGTTTCCATTCGATATCCCGCCTTTAGCCGCCGGCGGAGAGGTTAAAGTATATTCGGCCACAGCTGCAAAATCGTATCTTTCGAGTACATTCGGGTTTACAGCCGGAGGCCAGTCGTGGACAGTGTACCATTCAGCAGTGCCTAATTACAGCGAAAGCCCGGTTGCATCGCCTGCCTACGCTTACAAAAGTCTTCAATCGGTTACGCTTCCGTTTAAAATTGATGTCAGATACAATAAACCTGAAGCTGCTGCCGCCGGTTACCTCGACCTGATCGATGTTTACGCCCGTTGTGATCTCCGGTTTGTTGCCGGGCAGCTTGGCTTTTGCGACACCCGATCCTGGGGAACCGGTCATATTGCACAATATCACCTGGCTGATGCCGCCGGCAAGATTCGCTTATGGGATGTAACTGATCCTTTAAAAGTTGCAGCAGTTGAAAATCACACTGATGGAAATACCATTGTTTTTAAGCTTTCGTCGGATACATTAAGGCAGTTTGTTGCTTTCGATGCCACAAAGCTGTTGAAACCGGTGTTTATCAAAAAAATATTGAACCAGAATCTGCATGCCTCAACCGGGGCTGATATGATAATTATCGCTCCACAGGTTTTTATGCCACAGGCTGTAAGACTTGCTACTTTTCATGCTTCCACTTCCGATCTGAATGTCCAGGTCCTTGATCCCGAAACCATTTACAATGAATTTTCATCAGGAACAAAGGATATCACAGCCATACGCGATTACCTTAAAATGCTTTACGATAAGGCCGCTTTGGGGAATATGCCCAAATACCTGCTCCTTTTTGGTGATGCTTCTTATGATTATAAAGATAAAATACCATCAAACTCCAATTTTGTACCAACCTGGGAATCGCCCGAATCGTTCGATCCGATCAGTTCAATTGTGTCGGACGATTATTTTGGCACCCTCGATGATAACGAAGGTCAGTCGTATTACGACCGTATCGATATAGGTATTGGCCGTCTGCCGGTTCAGACTGCTTTGGAAGCAGAACAAGTTGTCGATAAAATTATTCATTATGCTGTGCCTTCGGCCGAAACCCAGGGTGACTGGAGGAATGTTATCACTTTCGTTGCCGATGATGAGGATTACGACCATGTAGCTTTCTCCGAAGAAATGGCCTCTGATATTGAAAGTTTAGATCCTGAAATCAACCTTGACAAAATCTATCTCGATTCGTATATACAAATTGCTACTCCTGGTGGCAACCGCTACCCGGAAGTAAATAAAGCCATTTCGCAGCGTGTCGAAAAGGGCTGCCTTATGATCAACTATACAGGGCATGGCGGCGAAAAAGGATGGGCTCACGAAGAAGTACTCACCGTAAATGAAATTAAAAACTGGTCGAATATCAATAATCTTCCGGTGTTTGCCACTGCTACCTGCGAATTCAGCAGGTTCGATGATCCTGTTCGCCAGGCAGCCGGCGAATATGTGCTCACAAATCCCAAAGGCGGTGGTATTGCTCTTTTTACATCAACCCGGGCCACATACGGTTCGCCGAGCTTTGAACTGAACAAGAAGATTTTCGAATATGCGCTTGGAAAACCAGGTGGTGAGCGGTTATGCCTTGGCGATATTATTATGAATGCAAAACGCGATAAAGGTGCCGACGAAAACGGGCGCAAATATGTTTTGCTGGGTGATCCGGCTTTGAAAATTGCTTTCCCCGAATTAAATGTCTTGACTACAACTATTAACAGTAAACCTGTCAGCGCCTCCCCCGACACGCTTAAAGCATTTATGGAAGTAACTATTGAAGGAATGATAACCGATGAACAAGGCAAGGTTGTATCCGGTTTCAATGGAACGCTGGTTCCTTCCGTGTTCGACAAACCTGTATCGCTCAAAACCTTAGGGAACGATGGCGGAAACATATTTTCGTTTAAACTTCAGAAAAACCTGCTGTACAAGGGTAAAGTAGTTGTCGAAAACGGCCGTTTCAGGTTCTCGTTTGTGGTGCCCAAAGATATTGCCTACCCCTATGGTGCCGGAAAAATAAGTTATTTTGCTTCCGATGGTACAAGGGATGCCGCCGGATCATACTCCAATGTAATGGTGGGCGGGTCGTCAGCAACAGCAAGCAGTGACGCCAAAGGCCCCGAAATTCGGTTGTTTATGAATAACCTGCTGTTCCGCGACGGCGGTATTACCGATCAGAATCCCAGGTTATTGGTATTAGTGAATGACGAAAGCGGAATCAACACGATAGGTAATGGCATAGGGCACGATATTACAGCTGTGCTTGATGGTAATACTTCTGAGCCATATATCCTGAACGATTTTTACGAATCAGATCTCGATACCTATAAAAGCGGTTATATCTGGTTCCCTTTCACTTTCCTTGAACCAGGTGAACACACACTTACTGTGAAAGTCTGGGACGTATTTAATAATTCAACCGAAGCCGAAATTCACTTTAAAGTGCTCAATTCAGGCGAATTCGTTATCACCGATGTCCGCAATTATCCTAACCCTTTCAGGGAGTATACCAATATCGTATTTGAACACAACCAGCAAAACGTTGAATTTTCAACAAGGGTCGAAATATACTCGATTACAGGGAAACTCGTTAAGGTTATTGAACAAACTGCCTCCCAGATTGGTTCGGTAAGTACACCGGTTAAGTGGGATGGAACCGGAAGCAACGGAAGTGCAGTTCCTGCTGGTATGTATCTTTGCAGGCTTAGTGTAAGGACATCCAATGGCTTTTATGCAGAGAAAACCGGGAAAATGATTTACATCAGATAATAAAGTGACCATTTGAAACGCTTAGTTAAAATAAAATGATAGATATTTATTGCGCTGGAATCACGATTATTATACCGGAAAATCCGGTATTGAAAAATCAAAGATATCATTCAGTCTCAGATATGCTACATGTATAATTTTGGAATTATGAGAAACAACATAAATATACTAATTGTATCCGTCCTGCTATTGCTCGCCGGTTTTGCTGCCGCGGCACAGGGGATACAGAAAAAAGTCGTTATTTCCTGGACCGGAGTTCAATCCATCCAGGGTGTTAATTACATTCCAGTTAAAGCGCTTTGCGCGAATGGATTAGTGAATAATCCTTTAAAAAATTATGGCCCTGTTTATAGGGACCGCTTTACCTTGCCCGCACAAACTGATAATTGTGATCTGATAATTACCCATACCGAATGGGAACCGCTTAACCCCGAAGTCTCGGCAATGCTAACCTTACCGCTTATTCCTGACGAAACGCTTGACCCTATTGTTGAAACAGGGACCGAAAGTGGTACCAGAATTACGACACTATCATTGAATCCCATAGTCCGAAACCCTGATGGCGGCATTATGCGGCTCAAATCATTCCAAATTGATGTTACGTATCACAACTCGAATTCAAATCACGCGCAGGTAAAATCAATTGCCACTGCATCTCATTCTGTTCTTTCAACTGGGAATTGGTACAAGTTGAAAGTTGATAAAACAGGTATTTATAAGATATCGTATGAGGATATTAAAGCCTGGGGAGTTGACTTGACCAAAATTGTTCCATCCAAAATAAGGCTTTTCGGCAATGGCGGCGGTATGTTGGCCGAAGCCAACAGTACATTCCGGTACGACGATCTTACGGAGAACGCGATAAAAGTGGTAACTGCAGGTTCCGGTGTTTTTGCACCCGGCGACTATATTTTGTTCTATGCAACCGCTCCCGATAAAGTCTCTTTCAATAAGGTCACAAAGAAATTTGAACATACTCTGAACATCTATTCTGATTTCACATACTATTTCATGAATTTTGACGGAAATACAGCCTCTGTTATGGAGGAGGAGAGTTCTTTGGCTGTAACTGCAAACTATACATCTACGGAATTTACCGATTTCGTGTTTTACGAAAATGATAAGCTGAACCTAAACAACTCGGGGAAAGACTGGGTAGGTGAACGCATGGACGTAAACGCTCCGGCATTTGATTTGCCCGAATATTCATTCCCCAACCTGAAAATCAGTAAGCTATCTTCAATCCGTTACCGCGTTATTGCCAGGGCTACAGTTTCAACTGATTTTACAGTTAAAATTAATGCAGTTACAACAGCAACCGCCCAGGTCAACGATTACCAGGGATGGAACTATGCCGAACAACGTACCGACTCCAAAACCTTTACCCCAACTACGGATAAAGTTAAAGTTTCGTTCCGCTATAACGGCCTGGGCGATGCAATAGGCTGGCTCGACTGGGTTGAACTCAATATCCCCCGCGATCTGAAGTTTACAGGAGGGCAAATGGCCTTTGCCGATCCGGGTTCAATGGCTACCGGCAGGATTACAGATTTTCAGTTGCAGGGATCATCTGCAGGTGTAACTATCTGGGATGTTACCGACCCGGTTAAGGTTAAAAAAGTACTGGTAACTTACCAGGATGGCGTAACCCGTTTCACCTTGAAAACGGATTCCCTGCGCCAGTTTGTTGCGTTGGATAATTCGTCTTTCCTGGCAGCTACTTTTGTCGAAAAAGTTGCGAATCAGGATTTGCATGGTGTCGAATCGGCCGATATGCTCATTGTTGTCAACAAGGATTATCTCGCCGAGGCTAACCGGCTGGCTGATCATCATCGAATTGCCGATGGCTTCAGGGTTGTGGTTGCTACCAACGAGCAGGTTTATAACGAGTTTTCATCAGGTTCGCCCGATATTTCAGGTATACGCGATTTAGCCAGGATGCTGTACCAGAGGCCGTTAGCAGGCAGCAAACTCAGGTACCTTCTGCTCTTTGGTGATGGTTCGTTTGATTATAAGGACCGTGTCCCGAACAATTCGAACCGTGTACTCACTTACGAGACCAAAGAATCACTCAGCACCGTTGAATCCGTTGTAAGTGACGATTTCTTTGGCATACTCGATCCGGGCGAAGGAGATGATTGCAAAGGGTATATCGATATTGGAATCGGTAGGTTCCCGGTGAATTCTGTTGAACAGGCTAAAATTGTTGTCGATAAAAGTATTTTCTATGCAAGCAACAATGAGGTTTCGCTAGGCGACTGGCGGAATAAACTCTGCTTCGTTGCCGACGACGGAAATGGGAATATGCATTTCCAGCAGGTCGAAAAACAAATCTGTCCCGGTATCGACGAAAGTTCACCTGTATATAACCTGAATAAGATTTATATTGATGCCTACAAGCAGGTATCTGCCCCTAGCGGGCAACGCTGCCCTGATGCGAATGCAGCTATCAATACGAATGTTCAGAATGGGGTACTGGTTATGAATTATACCGGCCATGGTGGCGAAAAAGGATGGGCTGATGAGAGCATACTCTCGGTGCGTGATATTGATTCGTGGACAAATTATAATAATATGCCGGTATTTTTTACTGCGACATGCGAATTCAGCCGTTTCGATAACCCTGCTCTTTACTCGGCAGGTGAGCACGTGCTGCTTAATCCGGTTGGCGGAAGTGTTGCTTTGTTTACAACAACCCGCCCGGCTAATGCTGGTACTAACATAGGCCTGACAATTTATTTTTACGATACTATTTTCTCCGGATCCGATGGCAATTATCCGCGGTTCGGGAATGCAATTACTTTTGCTAAAAACCAGTTTCAGAGCGGGGAAGTGATCTGGATACGTAATTTTGTTCTGCTTGGCGATCCTGCTTTATGGCTGGCGTATCCTAAAAAAAATGTAATAACCACCTCGATCAACGGGAAAAACAGTAATGAGGATCCCGATACTATACGGGCTATGTCGACGGTTGACCTGACAGGTATAGTTGCAGACCTGGAAGGGAATAAATTAACTTCGTTCAGTGGGATAGTCGATATTAAAGTATTCGATAAAGTCCGCACACTCAAAACGCTGGGAACCGACCCGGGCGACTATCCCGATACCTACGAAGTTCAGGATAACTATATTTACCAGGGCAGGGCTACAGTTACAAACGGTGCCTTTTCAACCAGTTTCATAGTACCCCGCGATATCGACTACAGTTATGGATTCGGGAAAATATCGTATTACGCCCACGATGGTACAATTGATGCCAATGGCTATACGAAGCGGATTGTAATTGGCGGATCATCAAACGAAAGTGCTGATGTTACCGGCCCGGAAATTAAGCTGTATATAAATGACCTGAATTTTAAAGATGGCGGTATAACCGGCGATACTCCGCTGCTGATTGCACACTTGAACGACGAAAGCGGTATTAATACAATCAGTAATGCCATCGGCCACGAAATTGTGGCAACCCTCGATGGCGATAATTCAAATTCAGTCGGCTTGAACAGTTACTATACTGCCGATCTTGATAGCTATAGCTCGGGGGTTGTAAAGTATAAACTTTCGCAGTTAACCGAAGGGATGCATACAATAACAGTTAAAGCCTGGGATGTATTTAATAACTCATCGGAAGCTACAATCACTTTCGAGGTTGTGAAGGATATACAACTTAACATCACAAGTATGTCGGTATACCCTAATCCCTTCGTAGGTGGAATAAAAGTGAATTTTGAAATTAATCTTTTCGATGAACCTGTGGAAGCGTATCTCGAAATATTTAACATCAACGGATCACTTGTGAGTTCTACCTCTGCTCAATTGTTGCTTACCAGCGAATACAGTGCAGGTGAGCTGAGCTGGAACGGCCTCACTGCCTCCGGAGCCGCTATAACGCCAGGAGTATATTTAGTGAGCATCAGGGCAAAAAGCAGTAATTCGGAAACGGTTAAAGCATCTAAAATACTGAAACTGCGTTAACCCGTAATGTTGAGTTGTTTGTTTTTACTTATGGCTAAATTTGGAGCTTGTAATGGATCGCAGAAACATTCAAACTTAAGACTGAAGTATGGTAAACCGTAATTCATAAAATACTTTAGCTGACTCATTTAGTTCGTTTCCAGGAAAAAAATATAGGTTACGCAATAACATTTTGTAAAGCTCGTTAAATACGAAGTATAATCATAAAACCGAGACTATTAAAAAAGCCTTATGAAACTCAAGAATCAATCATTACTAACCTTATTACTGCTTATTGCAGTAAGTTTTTCATCAAAAGCTCAGCAAACATCAACGCCTCCTGATAATTATATTGGCCAGTTCAACCCGATTACAACAGCTGTGCCTTTTTTAACTATTGCACCTGATGCCCGCGGTGGGTCAATGGGTGATGCAGGAGTATCAAGCGAACCCGATGTTTTTTCGATGCATTACAATCCTGCCAAATATGCTTTTATAAAGAAAGACATGGGGGTTGGTATTTCTTACAGTCCCTGGCTGAAAGGACTTACCAACGATATTAACCTGGCATACATAAGTGCGTTCAAGCGCATCGACAAAATGCAGGTTGTGGCTGTGTCGCTTCGTTACTTTAATCTGGGCGATATCAATTTTACCGACGAGATGGGTTGGGATGTTGGTAGTTACAAACCTAATGAATTTGCCTTCGATGCAACCTATTCGAGGTTTCTTACCAATTCACTTTCGATGGCAGTTGCAGCCAGGTATATTCATTCGAACCTTACCCAGGGGCAGGATGTTGGCGGGCAGGCGACCAAACCGGGAAATTCAGTAGCCGCTGACGTATCTGTTTTCCAGCGTGTTCCTGTTGAATTTGATAAGATCGACGGTAATTTTTCATGGGGTTTGAATATATCGAATATAGGTATGAAAATGTCGTATAGCGACGATAATACCCGTAAGGATTTTATCCCGACCAATTTAAAGCTTGGGCCAACGCTTACTTTGAATTTCGATGATTACAACCAGATGTCGTTTATGCTTGATATTAACAAATTGCTTGTTCCTACTCCTTGTATCAGGGACAGTGCAGGTAATGTAACTGCAGGTTTGGAAACTAACGTTTCGGTTCCTGTGGGTATGGTGCATTCTTTCTACGACGCTCCGGGCGGTTTCAAAGAAGAAATGAGCGAGTTTAATTTTGCTGCAGGACTCGAATACTGGTATGCCCAGCAATTCGCTGTTCGCGGAGGTTTCTTTTATGAAGACAAAAACAAGGGGAACCGCAAATTTTTCACACTTGGTGCCGGCTTCCGTTATAATGTGCTGGGTATCGATTTCTCGTACCTCATACCAATCGAAACCAAGAACCCGCTTGAACATACGCTCAGGTTCTCGTTGCTGATAAACTTTGATGCACCCTCAGCCCGATAAATCAGGCATTTTTCATGATATCAAAAAAAAAGGTTGCCCGTTTCGGCGACCTTTTTTTATTTCATTTCCCTGATTGTCGATATTCCGGTAATCCATTATCCAAGTAATACAACTGCATACGCCGATATTCCTTCCTCTCGGCCTTCGAATCCCAGTTTTTCGGTAGTAGTAGCTTTAACTGAAATCTGGTCTAAACCAATATGTAGGACTTTGCATAAAGCTGAACGCATTTCCAGGATATAAGGCGCAATTTTTGGGGCTTCTGCTGCAATGGTCGAGTCGATATTCTGAATATGGTATCCCTTCAACATAATAAGTTCATGGGTCCTAGTAAGCAGGATTTTGCTGTCAATTCCTTTGAAATCCGGATCAGTATCAGGAAAATGCGCACCAATATCACCCAGTGCTGCTGCACCAAGCAGTGCATCGCAAATTGCGTGTATCAGCACATCAGCATCCGAATGCCCGGCTAATCCTTTGTTGTGAGGTATACTGATGCCCCCTAGCCACAATTCACGGTCTTCGGTTAGTGAGTGAACATCGTATCCAAATCCTATACGCATCATATGGTGGAGGTTTTAGGGGTTAGGTGTTGGGATTTAGGGGTTGAAGTAATTGGTGGGATGTTTGAACAGGCCTATGGTTGTTAATCAAAAAAACGATCCTCAAAGTTAATAAGAAATAGTTTCTTTGTTGCACGGGTTACAGCGGTATACAGCCATCGGAGGTATTCGTTATCAATCATCTCGTCTTTGAGAAACCCTTTTTCAATAAATACGGCATCCCATTGGCCTCCCTGTGTTTTGTGACAGGTTAGTGCACTGGCATGTTTAACCTGTAAGGCATTAAAATAGGGATTCTGCCTGATTTTTGCCATCCGTTTCCGACGTATAGGTTCATCCATATAGTCGGCTTGGACCTCGTTGTAAAGCCGCTGGTTATCTTCGTAATTCAATGCCGGGCTTTCCGAATTGAGTGTATTAAGCAGCAGTTGTATATCGAAGGAAGGTTCGCCAGGGTAATCAACCAGGCGCACTGTTGCTTCAGCAAACCTGAACCCGTAAAGTTCTTCGGTTTTCCTGATGCTCTGAACCTCTATAATGTCGCCATTAGCAATAAATCCTGCACGCGATTCCTCCGGTAGCCAGAAATAATTGTTACGCACTACCATAAGGTGATCGCCGGCAGCAAGTTCATTTTCATGGAAAAGAATTCGCTCCCTGATAGCCTGGTTAAAAAGATTGGCCCTTTTGTTGGACCGGGTAATAACTACGGTATTTTCGCGCCCGAAATCGCTGAAAGCCTGTTGCATCGAATCAGGCATATCAATACCGGTAATGCTTACCACATCGGGAGAGAAATTCTCTTTGCCAAATAAAGGCAACGGCAACGATGTATCCTGCTTATTGATTTTCGATCTTATAGAAGTTGCTACGGACAGAATTCCCGAATCTAATGATTGTCTTACAACATCCGAAAGTATAAATGTTTCAAGGTCGAGGTAATACGATTCCCGCAATAGCGATACATCAAGGGCGGGGCTCTGTGGTATCCCGACCGGCGGAAGCTGGCATGAATCGCCGAGAAATAACATTTTACAGCCATTGCCTGAATATACATGTCCGATAAGGTCCTCGAGGAGGTTGCGCGACTGGAAAACTCCGTTTTCACTCGACTGCCTGTGATCAGGGATCATTGACGCTTCGTCGACAATAAATAAGGTCCTTAACGCTTTGTTTGGTATAACCTGGAATTGTACGTGCCCTTCGGCATTCATTGCCGACCTGTATAAGCGTTTGTGAATCGTAAATGCAGGCATATTCGCGTACAGCGACAGGACTTTTGCAGCCCTTCCCGTTGGAGCCAGCAAAACAGCATTGTAACCTGCCTTAGGGAGAGCATTTACAAGTGCACTAACAACAGTTGTTTTACCGGTTCCTGCATAGCCTTCGAGCAGGAATAAAGGGAATTGGCTGTTATCGGTAACAACAAAGCGGGCAAGATTCACTATAAGTTCCTGCTGCCCCGGAGTCGGGGAATATGGGAATTCCCTGTAAATATGCTTACTGAATTCAAGTTCGGATATCAATGCCTGCTGTTTCTATAGTGAGAATATATTGGTTGTCAGCTATGTGTGGATTATCTGTAATGAGCATCCGTAGAGGAATTACCTATACTCCTAAATTGCTAGAAAGGATAACCGATCCCGAAATTCAACACCGAATTTGAGAGTTTGAAGTCATCCTTGCTGAACCATCCTTTATCATTAGCGGGATTCTTAAACGGGATAGCCCCATCGATACGGAAAATAAAGAATGAAAAATCGAACCGTAAACCTATACCCAGGTTCATGGCAATTTGTTTATAGAATGTTTCTAGCTTAAATTCTCCACCGGGGAAATCATTACTTGGTTTGCGCAGCCATACATTACCTGCATCTATAAAAATACTGCCAAGCAGGAAACTGTAAATCGGGAAGCGGTTCTCGATACTTGCCTGGAGAATTATATCGCCGGTTTTGTCGTAGCTCTGGGTCGAATCGGAGAATGCCCCCGGACCAAGGGTCCTCAAACGCCATCCACGCATGTCATTAGCTCCTCCAAGCCAGAAACTCTTCTCAAACGGGACTATGTCGGAATTGCCGTAAGGCACAGCTAAACCGCTTAAAACACGTGCGGCGAGCGTATTCGAATACCGCAGTTTCCAATATTTCCTGTACTCAATATCAAACCTTATATATTCAGCATACCTTACATTAAGACGCTCATAATAACCACCTTCAGTTTTAGGACGATTGATTGCATTATCAACCAGGAAGAGCATATTTCCGGAAGTTTCGGTGTTGAGCCTCAAAAAGTATTGAGTATTCTTTTTGGTAAGGCCCATATTACTGAAAGTGATTGTATATCGAATCATGGTCAGCAGGTGGTCGGTATACTGCGATTTGTATTGTGGATCGGAAAGCGAATCAAGGTAATTCTGGAAACTGGAACTAGTTGTTATATCGATGAAATTAAGCTCCAAAGGAGTAAATGTATGTTTTACAAGATCATTTTTACTCCATTTATACGACCAGGCGGCAGTCGATATCCTGCGATTGTATTCGGGCCTGAATTCAAAACCGACGCCTGCACTAAGCGAGGTACGACCCAGACGGAGGTTCTCCTGGTATCGTGAAAGGTAGGGGAGAAGTATACGTGGAAAATCAATATTCGCTTCAGCCCCCCCCTGTAAAGTGCTGAAAAACTTGAAATATTTCTCCGATGTTGCCACCTGGTTGTTAAGACTGCCCTGCAATTCAGCGCTGGCACCCAATTTTATTGAAAAAACTTCGGCTCCTTTAAAAAGATTCCTGTTCACAACGGAGGTGTTTACTCCAAGCCCGAATCGACCACCCGAGTTGGTTCCTTCAGTGCCTAAACTGAAAGCTTTTGGCTTATTTCGGGTGAGGCGGATATTGCAATCGAGCCATTGTTTTTCGCCGGGATGCATCAGCCCTTCGTTTAGGATTGTCATATTGATATTGGATGATGCAATTATGGGTTGGCTAATCAGGTTTTTATATGTGCGGTTGGCTTTTGCCTGGTTGTAAGCATCTCCTGCCGAAAATTGCAGGGTAGAAACCAGGAAGGAGGGTTTGAGTTTGGCTTCGTTGTTATGAAGTATATAAATGGTTTTGCTTAAAGTATCCGATCTGTTCTGGAAATAGTGGTAGGCTAGGGTGTCATAGATCGTAACTTTTGATGAAATGTCGGCATAGGGAGTGATAAAAATATTTTTGATATAGAACCTGGGATGTGAGATTTCAGCCGTTGAATCATTTGTTCCAGAAATATTCATGCGTATTTTTTTTACATTCATTTCCACCCGGGCCGAAAGACTTGCATTAGACGTATCAACCAGATAGTAAATATCGCTGAGTGAGAAATTATAATAACTGTTGTTTCTAAGTCCGTTTGCAATTCTGTCGCGTTCATCGTCAAGAACATAAGTGTCGTAAATCATTCCTTTCCGGAGCTTTCCGGCGGCAGTATCGGAAAGTATAAATTCCAGCATTGTCGTATCAGGAAGGTTATAAATGAAATCATTTACAATGCATGGCGGTCCTGATTTAATCTGGTAAGTTACCACAGCCTTTCGGCGTTTGTAGGCAACCAGCGGGATTACATCGGAATGATAGAATCCTTTGTTTTTCAGATATTGTTTTAACTTATCTGCGCTGGCCTTTACCATCATTGTGTCGAGAATGATTGGCTTTTCCCCTAACTTATTGCGCTGGAAAAGTTTAAGCCGGGTTTCTTTTCCCTTGAAACTTCTTTCGTAAAAATACACACCAGGCCTGAAATAAGGAGCTAACCTCCCGGGCATCGAACTTTGAAGGAGAAATCCTTCAAGTTCATCGTATGGAAGGTAAGAATTGTTGTTTTTAATTGTGTTTTTCACCAACAGGTATCCGCCTCTTTGGGCTATTTTCCGCTCAGTATGACATGCTGAAAGTGCCAGCAGTATCAGTACCGAAAAGCTTATATAGATTCCTGCCTTGCTCAATGTATAATGTTCTATGGTGTTAAGTAAGCAAAGATAATCAGTAAGAGGTAATGAAAGAAATTATTTTCGGATTGATCCTTGATCCCCAAAGATATGGGATCGCTGAATTGCTATATTTCAGGAAATGGAATGTTGGGAAATGAAAAAAGGTTTCAGAAGAGAACTTCTGAAACCTCTGATGTTGTGGGAGCACATGGATTCGAACCAAGGA
>CAISRK010000384.1 GCA_903887815.1 uncultured Bacteroidales bacterium
GATTTTTTGTCATTCGCAAATCGTAAATCGTAAATCGTAAATTTAACATAATTCCTATTCCCGGAAAAACCTTCCCATAATTTACCAGTTTACAACCGCTTTATTAAAAATATCCTGCGCCAGTTCGTTTGAAATGGTTTCGATCAGGCTTGTTTCGACTGCCGAGAGTTGTTTCTGAGCATCATAATCCTGGAAACGGGTGAAACTGGTTTCAAAATCCTGGGCCGGGTCCTGTTTGTTTGCAAACCTTATATTTACAGTGATACGCAATCGCTGCAAAGCTGATTTCTGATCGCCTGTAATCGCCACAGGCTCTGTAGTATAACCGGTTATTTCTCCTTCGATGGTAAGATCGCCATTTGAATTCACGAGCGAAAGGTTCGACTGATTGGTGAATTTATCCCTGATGGTTTCCGTTAGTGTCCGGCTAAGAGTGGGTTGCACGAGCAAGGAATTGTTGGGCAGGTAACTTATCGAGATTGTTTTTACAATGGGTGAAATACTTGCACCCGTAAACGAATAGCTGCATCCCTGGAAAAAGAATATAAATCCTGAAAAAAGAATCAATAAAAGTATTTTAGAAACCGTATTTTGCATCCTGAAACGTTTAACCTTTAATTCCATATTCCCTGATCTTGCGGTATAATGTACGTTCGGATATGCCAAGTTCTTTAGCCGCATTCCTACGGCGTCCTTCGTGCTTATCGAGTGCACGGCGGATAAGCTCGAGCTCGCGGTCCTGGAGCGAAAGGGATTCTTCCATAACTTCACTATGTACAAATGGCTCATCATCCACCGGTTTGGAGCGTTCGTGAACCACTACCCTGCTTAAATCCTGCCGAACAGGCTCCGTGCCGAAATGGTCCGGGATATGCGAAGCCGGAGTGTTAAAATGGGTGTCAACCTCGTCGTGCCCGATAATTTCACCAACCAGTTTTTTCAGGTCAGTAATATCGCGTCGCATATCGAAAAGCACTTTATAGAGAAGTTCACGCTCCGACATTTCATTGCCTTTGCTGGCATCTTTAAAAAGCACCGGCAAATCGCGGCGTACCGTTTCGGGTAAATATCGCTGCAGGGTTGCTGCCGAAATACTGCGGTTGCGTTCGATGATCGAAATCTGCTCAGTAAAATTTTTCAGCTGCCTGATATTGCCTGGCCAGCGGAAATTCATGAGTATCTGTTTGGCTTCCTCGTCAAGCTCTAGAGCAGGCATGCGGTATTTCTCGGCAAAATCGGAGGCAAATTTGCGGAAAAGCAAAATAATATCATCCTTCCGTTCGCGTAAAGCAGGAACGGCAATGGGTACCGAATTGAGCCTGTAAAACAGGTCCTGCCGGAATTTACCGTGATCGATTGCCGTTTGAACCTCCACATTGGTAGCAGCAACCACGCGTACATCCGTTTTCTGGCTTTTCGAGGAACCTACTTTAAAAAACTCGCCCGATTCAAGTACACGGAGTAACCTAACCTGGGTTGAAAGCGGTAATTCAGCTACTTCGTCGAGGAAAATAGTTCCCCCGTTAGCAACCTCGAAATACCCTTTGCGGGCTTCGTGAGCACCGGTAAATGAGCCTTTTTCGTGGCCGAAGAGTTCCGAATCGATGGTTCCTTCAGGAATGGCACCGCAGTTTACAGCTATATAGGAACCATGTTTGCGTGCACTCAGGTGGTGAATGATCTGCGGGAATATTTCTTTCCCAACACCGCTTTCTCCGGTGATGAGTACACTCAGATCAGTGGGTGCAACCTGGCGTGCAATATCAATTGCCCTATCGAGCAAAGGGGAAGTGCCGATAATTCCGAAACGCTGTTTTACCGAAAGAATATCCATATTTTTCTTAGCCTCTGAAGCTTTTACTGTGCAAAGTTAATGTTATTATCGGGAAACATTCAAGCCGTTTAACGATTTTTGGCAGTATTGCTGACAAAATGGCAAAAGGAGTTTTACTCACAGGTTGATATCTTAAAACCCGGGACTTCGCCACTGGGAAAGAACTCTTTCCATTGGTCTCCCTTGTTTTGAAAAAACTCACCCCCTTGGTCCCCCTCTCTTTGAAAAAAGAGTGGGGGAAGTTGTTAACGAGTTGGTGTTAGAATACCGGAAAATGAAAAAGCCGGGATATGCCCGGCTTCCCTAAAAAAAGTATTCTCTATTTCCTGATCACGGCGCCAAGTTCTTTTTCAAAAACCTCGGCAAGGCGTTTCATCAGTTTTTCGATATCATTGTCGGTAAGCGTTTTCTGATCGTCCTGCATAGTGAAACTTACTGCATACGATTTCTTGCCAGCTTCAATCTTTTCGCCTTCATAAACATCAAACAGGTTGACTGAACGCAGTATGCCTTTCCCGTTTTTATAGGAAAATGCTTCGATGTCAGCAAACTTGACACTCTTATCAAGCAGCAGGGCCAGGTCGCGGCGGACTTCGGGGAAACGGGAAATTTCGCTGAATTTAACGCTGTTGGGTTTTATTTCCCTGAGCAGAACTGTCCAGTCGATTTCGGCATAGAATACGTTCTGTTTAATATCAAACTGTTTCAGTAAACCCGCATTCAATTTCCCGATACTCAGGAAAGGTTTTGTATTAAGTGTAAATGCCTCACCTTCGAAAAACAGCCTGGAATCAATTTCAGCAGCTACCAGTTTGTGCAAACCAATTCCGGCCTTACGCAGCAATGCATAAACCAGGGATTTTAGAAATGTGTGGTCAGTTTTGCCGGCAGGCATATACCAGCTTTCGCCCTGCTGGCTACCGGTGACATATACCGAAAGCTTTTTGCGTTCGCTGTATTTACGGGTAACATCGCTGCTGGCGGCCTGAGAACTTAGATAGTTGTATACGTTCCCGAATTCGTAAAATTTCAGATCCGGCATACGGCGGTTGAGGTTGTACGAAATGCTTTCGAGCCCGCTGAAAAGCAGGGTTTGCCGCATTACTCCCAACTCGCTGCTAAGCGGGTTCAGTATTTTAACACAGTGATCCAGGGGAAATACTTCCGATTTTTCGTAATAGGCCGAACTGGTAAGCGAATTGGTAAGTATTTCGTTAAAACCGTTGTTGCTGAGGTAATCGGCCAGTTTTTGCTGGAGTTTTTCCGGATCGGGTTTACGGCTGTAGGAAAGCGACGAATGCAACGAATCGGTAAGTTCAATGTTGTTGTAGCCGTATATACGCAGTATTTCTTCCACTACATCGGCTTCGCGTGTTACATCCACCTTGAAAGGAGGAACTGACAGTTGCAGACCTCCCTCCGATTCCGCCAGGATTTCGATTTCGAGGGAGTTAAGAATATTTTTAACGGTTTGTTTGTCGATTGGCTTGCCAATAAGGGTATTGATACGATCGTATGATACTTCAAATTTAAAATTCACAACCGGAACAGGATATACATCAACAATTCCTGAAGATACAACTCCGCCTGCAATCGCTTTCATAAGCAAGGCAGCTCGTTTGAGGGCATAAACGGTAATGTTCGGATCGGCGCCGCGTTCGAAACGGAACGAAGCATCTGTTTTTAAATTATGCCGCTTGGAGGTTTTACGGATGTGGGTCCCGTCGAAATAAGCGCTTTCGAGAAAAATGGAGGTTGTTTTTTCGCTTACGCCTGATTTCTCGCCACCAAAAACGCCGGCAATACACATGGGTTCAACGGCATTGCAAATCATTAGGTCGTCGGCGCCGAGGCTGCGTTCAACCCCGTCGAGGGTTATAAATTTTGTTCCTGCCGGCAATTTCTTAACAATCACCTGGTTGCCGTCGACATAAGCTGCATCGAAAGCATGCAAAGGCTGGCCGGTTTCCATCAAAACATAATTGGTAATATCTACAATATTGTTGATAGGCCTGAGCCCGACTGCTTTGAGCCTTTCCTGGAACCAGGCTGGAGATTCCTTTACGGTCAGCCCGCTTATGGTGAGGCCCGAGTACCTTGTACAGGCTTCCTGGTTCTGAATACTTACGGATACCTCAAGTGAGTTGTTATCGATGGTAAATGCATCAACCGCCGGGCGTGAAAGCTCTACCTTGTCATTCTGTATTTCGCGGTTATTGACTGCCGCAACGAGGTCGCGGGCAACACCTATATGCGATGTTGCATCGGCGCGGTTAGGTGTAATGGCGACTTCAAAAACGGTATCCGATTCAACATCAAAATATTCGGCAGCAGGTGAGCCCACAATCGCATTTTCGTTTAATACCATAATACCGGCATGCGAATCGCCCAGCCCCAGTTCATCCTCGGCACATATCATACCGTCGCTTACTTCGCCACGAATCTTCCCGGCTTTTATAATAAAGGATTCGTCACCATGATAAAGTACAGTTCCTATAGCAGCTACAGGCACACGCTGACCGGCAGCTACATTTGGAGCACCACAAACGATATCGAGAACTTTGCCGTTACCAATATCAACCTTACAACAGGTAAGCTTATCGGCATTCGGATGACGTTCGGCCGAAAGCACCTGTCCGATAACAACGCCTTTCAGTCCTCCTTTAACCGATTCGTATTCTTCGATAGCTTCCACTTCGAGGCCGCAATCGGTAAGTATACGGGCAACTTCGACCGGCGCAAGGCTAACATTCACATAGTCTTTAAGCCACTTATATGATATTTTCATTATTAAATCTTTAAAGGGTGCAAATTTAGGGATTATTTGGTTTTGACTTATGATTAAGTAAGCGTATTAACAAATTTAGAATAATTCCTGTTTTATAGGGATTATTGTCACCAGAAAAAAGTAGTAGGAGACTCAAAAGGCATGATTTAATGACAATTATTTGAATCAATTTCTATTTGTTAATTATCCGTAATCGTATTGAATATTGTGTACTTTTGCCATCCACATTTCTTAAAATCAAAGCATTGAAAAAATACGTTTACTCCTCTATATTACTTGTTTCGGCACTACTGATCCTTGTCGGCTGGGGCGGCACCGGCCACAGTAAAATAAGCGATGCTTCAGGCTTGTCATTTAACCCGCAGATGCAGCAATTGCAGTCGTGGGTTACGTTCCTGCGCGACCATGCTTCGGATGCTGATGCCCGCAAAAGCTCTGATCCTACTGAAAGTCCAAAACACTATATCGACATTGATAACTACAGTGAATTTTTAGCAACGGGCCGTATTCCACAAACCTATGATTCAATAATAGCCCTTCACGGAAGTGCAGTTGTTATCAATAACGGAATTTTACCATGGGCAACCAAAGCCTCGTTCGATTCGCTGCGTAACTGCATGCAGAGGCGCGATTTTACAAAAGCCAAAATATTTGCAGCCGACCTTGGGCATTATGTTGCCGATGGTCATATGCCTTTGCACATCACCAGGAACTACGACGGGCAGTATAGCGGGAACTCCGGGATACATTCGCGTTACGAATCCACCATGATCAATGCATTTATTTCGCAGATTATGTATACAGGCGAAAATGCTGTTGAGATTTCCAATGTGAACCAGTATATTTTCGATTACCTGTATGCGGATTATAAATACTGCGACTCTGTGATTTCTGCTGATAATTACGCCAAATCACTTTCGGGAGGCAGCACCAGTTCAACCGTATATAAAAATGCATTGTGGGCTAAAAGCAAAAGTTTCACTATTCCCTTGTTCCATAACGCTTCGAATGCGCTTGCAAAGCTCATTTACACCGCCTGGATTCAGGCAGGAAGCCCATCGCTCATAACCGGACTGAACGACCCGAAGGCCGTGAGCAACGCAACATTGGATCAGAATATGCCTAACCCGTTTGCTGGTTCAACACGGATTACATACACACTGAAAGAAAACACCAGTGTGCTACTGCAGGTCTGCGACATAAACGGCGTAACGATTACAACCCTTGTTCACAGCCAGCTCCCGGCAGGAGAATATAACTGCGAATGGGTGCCTGGCAACCTTGCGGCAGGAGTATATTACCTTGTTTTACACACCGGGAATTTTATGCAAACGAAGAAGGTGGTTTATTCAGGAGGGAAATAGGCCGGGGACAAGATTCAAGACCCAAATTCTAATTTTCAAATTCCAAGACCCAAATTACTGATCCTGAGCATTTAGGGTCGTGTTTTAGCATGTGAATAAAGTTGCCAAATCACACATTGCAACAAATATGTGTAATGATGTATTTTCGAAGCCGGAGAAAAGAATTTTAATAATCCCGGCTGATGATATCAGGAATTTGCTGACCTAGCTGATCATCGCCCATTCCGACGTTTTGCTCTTCAGGAAATCGAGATAGCGGACAATCCGCTGGTTATCGGGATGAAGCAGTTGCGGATCGACGTCTAAAAGCTTCTGGGCGATAGCACGGGCTGCACGAAGCAGTTGTTCATCGCGCACAATATCGGCCAGTTTCAGGTCGAGAATGCCGCTTTGCCTGGTTCCTTCAAGGTCGCCGGGGCCACGAAGCTTTAAATCCACATCCGAGATTTCAAACCCATCGGTGGTACGAACCATGGTTTCGATACGTATACGTCCGTCGGAAGTGAGGTTAAAGCCTGTCATCAGCAGGCAGTGCGACTGATCGGCGCCGCGGCCTACCCTCCCGCGCAGCTGGTGCAGCTGCGAAAGGCCAAACCTTTCAGCATTTTCGATAACCATAACAGAGGCATTCGGCACATCCACCCCAACTTCGATAACGGTAGTTGCAACCATAATCTGGGTTTCGCCGTTTTTGAACTTCAGCATTTCGGCATCTTTTTCGTCGGCCTTCATACGACCTTGAACCATGCTCAGTGTATACTGAGGGGCAGGGAAAACCTGTTTAAGGTGGTCGAAACCATCCTGGAGGTTTTTCAGATCAAGCATTTCGGACTCTTCGATAAGCGGGTACACGACATAAATCTGCCTCCCGCCGGCAATTTGCTGGCGCATGAAATTATACACCTTTTCGTGCCCCGATTCATAGAAATGGTAGGTTTTAATGGCTTTACGCCCTGGTGGCAGCTCATCGATAACGGAAAGGTCGAGGTCGCCGTATACGGTCATTGCAAGCGTCCTGGGGATGGGGGTGGCCGTCATCACCAACACATGGGGCGGCACTTCGCTCTTGCTCCACATTTTTGCCCGCTGGGCTACCCCGAAGCGGTGCTGTTCATCCACAACCACAAGCCCGAGGTTACTGAACTGAACGGCATCCTCAATAAGAGCGTGAGTACCAATAATAATGTGCAGCTCCCCTGACTGAAGCATAGGGTGTATTTCCCTGCGCCGCGATTTCTTTGTGCTGCCAGTGAGCAGGTCGACTTTCACATCCATTCCTTTCAGGAGTTTAGTAATGGTTGCATAATGCTGGTTGGCAAGTATTTCGGTAGGCGCCATAAGGCAAGCCTGGTAGCCATTGTCGAGTGCAATAAGCATGCACATAAGCGCAACCAGTGTTTTTCCGCTACCTACATCACCCTGGAGCAAACGGTTCATTTGACGGCCCGAACCCATATCAGCCCTGATTTCGCGTATCACTTTCTTTTGCGCATTGGTTAGCTCAAAAGGCAAATAGTCTTTATAAAACCCATTAAACAGATCCCCGACTTTTGCGAAGATATTCCCCCGTATTTTTTCGGAACGGTTTTGTTTGTAACGCAGAAGCCGCAACTGAATAAAGAATAATTCATCAAACTTAAGCCTGGCCCTGGCTTTTTCGAGTATTTCGCTATCAGGCGGGAAATGGATATTCAGGAATGCCTCCTCACGGCCCATGAGGCGCAATTCGTTTAAAATGGAATTATTCAGGGTTTCGGGAATTACGCCTTTAACCTGCGAAATCAGCGTTCGGGTAATTTTTGATATAGCCCTGGTGCTAAGACCATTTAGCTTCATTTTTTCACTAGAATTGTAAACCGGGTGAAAAGGGTCAGAAGGCTGCGTAATGAACTCAGCCATGGTTTCGGTTTCGGGGTGCGAAATATTATATCGTCCGCTAAAGAGTGTCGGTTTCCCGAATACAACCCATTCGCTGCCGGTTGTAAATTTATCCTTCACCCAGCTGATACCCTGGAACCATACCAGGTCGATGCTTCCTGTTGCATCGCTGATTGAAACAACCAGCCGTGAACTCCGTCCTTTGCCGGCCAATTGTACATCTGTAACTTTACCGTGCAACTGTATGTATACATTTTCGGAATTGATTTCGTTTATCGGCAGGAAACGGCTTCGATCCACATGCCTGAAAGGGTAATAGGTAAGTAAATCGTAATAGGTACTTACACCCGCTTCTTTACGAAGCAGTTCTCCCCTTTTGGGTCCTACGCCCTTGAGGTATTCAACCGGTGTTTGCAGCAGATCGGCAGACATTGAATGTGGGTTTTACGGGGCCATACTTGTACCCGTTTCGAATGGATTGAAGTAGTACCCTTACTACAAAAGTATAAAAACAAAAGCAACTCTCCGAATCCGAAGAGTTGCCCTTTTATTTCCTGCATACTTTGCAACAAGTATTTCGGATAAATATATTTTTAATATTCCCAGAGTTGTTGTTCAAAATTGAACAAGTCTTCCTTTATACGCTCCGATTCTAGAATAGCATCAATGCCGGTAGCATATTCCTTGATCTTGCGGTCGTACTGGTTGTCAACTTTATAAATATAGCTGCTGAACATTCTTTTCCAGAAGAAATCGTCGTAAGTGAGTTTGGCAGCGCCGTTAAACCTGTTGAATACTTCCGTTTTGGCAAGTATCGGCCTGGCTTCGGGGAAATAGATCCAGAAGAGTGCTTTTTCGCCACGAAGTGTACCGTCATCGTTAAATACATCGATAACCGGGCATATTCCTATTATACGGACTTCGAGCATTGAACGCTGTTTATCGAAAAACCAGTCTTCCTTGATCCTGATTTTTTTGATATCGGTGGTATTCAGTTTCTTAACAATAACTGTATCGTAGAAATCGTAAGGAGGATACGACCGCTGAAGCTGCATTGAATCAGCTTTTTCAACTTTCTGCATGAGCTCTTTGTATGGCATTGAAAGGATAAACTCATCGGTCGGAGAAGAAGCATCGTAAGCTGTGAGGCTTCCTTCTTTTATAGCATCCATCATAATGGTCATGAAACTGCGCCAGTTGTTATGCGGGATTTCAGGAAAGTACATGGGCTGATTCATTTTCTCACGCATATCAATCACTCGCCACAGGCGTTTTTCCCAAACGTAATCTGCATTCCTGACCCATGGATATGGAATCGGCTTTTTCTCGATTCTCTCGCTCTTATCGACTACTCCATCGCGGGGAGGGGTATTCATTATCTGCTGTGCCTTGCCCGAAAAGGCTATAACAAGCAGTAATATTGCGATTATCAGAATATTTCTTTTCATTTCTTAAAATCGTTTGATTTATTGAAGTGTAAGTACAATCGAATTCAGTTTACGCGTTTTTCCGTCGGGGCCTTTGGCAAAAATATCTTCAAGGATCACTTTCTCACCACGACGCGAACCCCGTATAAAGTCTTTCATCTGGGCTGTAAGGCTGTTTCCATTCCCAGCATAATCAATAATATCGCCTTTCCTGTTTCCGGAGAATTTGAATGAAACTATCACGAAATTCAGGTTAAACTCAAAGTCAGGAGGCATGCGTGGAATAATAGCACCCTGGGCAAGAACAACATCTTTACTAACACCACCACCACTAACACCGCCAATAAAAGCTTCGGGACTTGGTACTGTTTTTACACGATATTCGACTGCGCCCATATTCTTCATACGGTCGCCGAGTTTAGCACTCACTGTTACGGATGCCTTGCCGACAGAAGCAGGACGTACTACCCATTCAGCACCATTGCGGGCAATTGTACCATTTGATATGGCAGGCTGAATCTGGTCGGGTGAAACTCCACCTGCCGAAATCGATACCGGGTTATCAACACCAATATAGAAAACATTCATTTTGGTAGCTGATACAGATAATGAAGGAGGCGCGACAATGTATTCAAATTTCACCGGAGTCGATTCCATTGAACCATCCGGCTTCTTATAATTAACAGTTCCGGTAACCGTTTTGAGACCCGGTGATGCGGCAGGAAGTGTAACTTTAATAACACCATCAACACTGGTGCGAAGTCCTCCTATATTGGCAGTAAAGCTTTGCTTTGAATCTTTGGCCGTTACGAATACTTCGGCTTCGTAGTTTTCGCCCATGAAAACATACTGGCTCTTGGGAACAACTGTTGCTCCAACCTGGTCGATTTTAAAATCGGTAGCGCCGATTTTACTTCTTAGGTGTGTCACAACGTCGAGTTCTGCATTTTGCACTTCGGCAACCAGTTTGTTGAGAATTGTTACATCAGCTGCCAGGATGGTATGATAAAAGTTATGCATTTCCCAGTTCTGCTTCTTATGATCGGCATCATAAAACGGGCCATCAAGGTCGAGACCGACTTTAATTACAGCCCTGTCTTTAGTATCAACCAGGTTTAGCAGATCCTGTTTGTACTTTGCAATGCGTGAACGCATTTCGCCGGCTTTCCCTTTTGATCCATCATTTGAATTCCCGATAAAGTACACGGTAGTTTCGTCATATTTATCTTTGGTACCTATTGTATACAAGGGGCGTACTTTGGCTGAATCAACCGGGATACGCTCGGAGCGCGCAATTGCTTCAAATTTGGCATCGTTAAGGTATACTTTCAGATCATCCGAAAGTTTACGGGCCAGTTTTGCCTTTTCCCAATAGGGCCCTACTTTGCCGGGATCAATTGAATATTGCTGTTCGAAGCTATTATAATAATCCGTTGTTTTGCTATTGAAGGTCCTGTTGGTAGTTTCCATACTTTCGTTTACTACCAGGAATGCATTCAGAATCTCAACAGACACATTGAGTGCCAGCAAGGCAGTGAGTACCAGGTACATCATCCCGATCATTTTTTGCCTAGGCGTCTCTTTATATCCAGCCATAATTAAGCGATTTCAGTATTGAGTATATTTTATGTTGTTTGTTGAAAAACCTATTATTTCCCCAGGTTAACATTCATAGCGGTTAACATATTGCCATAAACCTGGTTAAGAGCACTTACACGCTTGGTAAGCTGGTCGATTTCCTGCTGATACTTCATCATGTTAGCTGATGAGTCGTTCATACTGTTGAGGAAGGCACCAACTGTTGAACGGAGGTGATTGGTGGTTTCAATCTGTTCGTTTGAACTTTTCAACTGAACTTCATATATGGTGTTGAGAGCTGCCAGGTTAGCTGAAATCTTCTGTAACTGGTCGTTATACTGTTTGCTGTCGAGTGTGCTGAAATTAAGCATCTCGGCTGATTTACTCAGCATTTCGGCTGAAATATTATATTTCTCAGCAAGCCTGTTGGCTGAATCGGTTGCAGTTGACAGACTGTTTGAGAATGATTCGGTTGCATTCATTTCTTTCTTAATGGCCGATGACACCTCGTTGTAAGTTGTAGCAAGAGTACCGGCTGAGGCTGATGCTGATTTAATGTTTGTTGATAATTCTCCAACAACGGTTGCATCCTGAAGGAGAATATCACTGGCTTTTTTATAGGACCCTGAAAGTTCAGCTGCTGATTTACCGGCTTCGGTAACATTTTTAACAAAATCATTTGTTGCTACAGCTGCGCTGGCTACATTCGACATATTGCCCACGTTTTCGCTCATTTTGCGCATTCCGTTACCAAGGCTTTCGATGAGTTCGGGACCAATTTTAGCTTTGGAAAGCATATCGTCGAGTTCCTGGGTTACCGTTTTGGATCCTTTTTTAATAGCACCAGGGGAACCCGGTACGCCACCATGATACATTCCGGCCAGTTCAGGATAAACCAGGCTCCAGTCGGGTTCAACGTGAGGTGGTTCAAATGCTGAGAAAAAGAAAATGACTGCCTCGGTAATTAAACCAACAAAGAGCATTTCGTTGGCTCCTGTAATATGTACGATTTTGAAGAGTGCTCCAACAATAACAATTGAAGCGCCAATACCGTACAACTTCGACATAAAGTTTTTGTAACCTTTGCTGCTGACAAAACTATCTAATCCCATGATGTGATTTAATTTAATATTTAGTTTCTAAAGTGGTGATTTAATTTTAATTAACATTAAGGATGTACTTTTACAACGATCTAGTTGTAAATCCTTGACGCACGTGATGGATTATCATCTTTCTGACGTCCCATGAAATCCTGGACAGTACGGAAGCCGATATAGCATTTTGATGAATCCTGGTACTCGAATGCACGGGTTGAAACCTGCAGGTAGTAAGCGATATCCTTCCATGATCCGCCGCGTACAAGTTTGCGTTTTAGTAAAGGTGAATCATCCTCTTTCGCATTGTACATATAAGTAGGATTCATATCCCAGGTAAACTGGCCGGCTGATTCATCGTAAGCGTCGGCGCACCATTCAGCTACGTTACCGGCCATGTCGAACAGACCGAAATCGTTGGCAGGGTAATGGGCGACAATAATTGTACGTGCTCCGCCATCGTCGATGTAGTTGCCGCGTAAAGGCTTGAAGTTAGCAAGGAAACAGCCTTTATCGTTACGTGTATAAGGTCCTCCCCAAGGGTAAGGGCTGAGTGAGTTGCCACCGCGGGCGGCCCATTCCCATTCAGCTTCGGTTGGAAGCCTGAATTCGTTAGGAACGGCAGTTTTTTTCTTCGACAGAAACGATTCGAGCATTCGTGTGCGCCATACACAGAAAGCGGATGCCTGTTTCCAGTTCACACCTATTACAGGATAGTTATCATAGGCAGGATGCCAGAAATAGCGCTGAGCAATAGGATCGTTATAGCTGTAAGCGTAATCGTGGAGCCACGACAGGGTATCGGGATATACGTTGATAACCTCCTTACGTACAAAAACGGAACGGTCCTTCATCCCCTGGGGACGGTTAGCAAAATTGGCATTTTTCGGATCGCCGGGTGATGAATAATCCTTGCGCGATGCAGCCAGCAGGTCGACGAAGTAATACTCATAAAACAATTTACGGGTATCAATTTCCTTTTTCCTGAAATATCGTTCATTCTCGGGAAGAAACATGGGTTCGAGTGCATCCTTATTATCAGGATCATCCCATTTTATTTCTGGATCCCAGTTCAGGTAAGGCGGATCATACACTTCACCGGTTTTTTTATTTTCCGAGATCAGGAACTGATCGGCGTTTACTTCACCAAGCATACGACGTGCAATAGAGTCTTTTACCCAATATACGAACTGGCGGTATTCGTTATTCGTGATTTCAGTTTCGTCCATATAAAAGGCCGTAACCGTAATGGTGCGGGGATTGTTCAGATGAGCGTAGGGCACATCCTGGTCGCCTGATCCCATAGTATAGCTTCCCATTGGCACATAAGCCATGCCGAACGGGTCGGGCTGGTAGAACTTCTCTCTGTTTTGAACACCAATTAGTTCTCCATTGCCGGAGTTACGGCAGCTGACAAATAGGATTGCGATCAGAGAAATACAAAGCAGTTTTTTCATTGCTGTTTTATTTGTTTTGATTCAAATGGTGCTTTCTGAACAGTAAACAGGGTAAAATCCCTGCATTTCCGGATTGTAAAGTTAACTTACTCCCCATTATTAACAGCCCTTTCAGCACAAGCTGAGATCATTTCAGTATCATTAAACGAAAAGTTATGTTCTTTATTATCCGGGTTTGTAAATATTTTCATTAAGAACCAGTTGGTTTTGCTCAATTAATTATAGATATCGGGTATTCCGGTACCCTGTTCTTGTTTTTTCCCTTTCAAGCTTGAACCTGTAACGGACCATTATTTCGTGACTTCCGGTTGCAGCGATCTGGCTGGTCGGAATATCGTAAGAATATCCTATTTCGATATCCTTATAAGCCATGCCAATAATCAGTGAAATGGCATCGTTCATCCGGTATGAAACGCCATACCATATCTTATTATTGTAGCGCGCCATTACATTCAGATCAGCTTGTAAAGCATTCCCATCCGACTTTAGAAAAACCGAAGGGGTAAAAACATACCCCTGGAAAGCAGGAAGAGTAATATCGTAGCCAGCTGTAACGTAATAATGACGCCTATTTTGGTAAAAAGCTACCCCGTTTGCCGAACCGGTTGATTTTTTACTTTCAAGTATCTGGGTCGAAGATAAAGCAACATAATAACGCGGTTTTTGCAGAAAAACACCAGCCGAAAGGTCGCTGATCAGTACCCCGGAGCCCGGAAGTCCGGCAAGAACCGGATCACTTTCGTCAATAGGGTTTAGTTTCGACTTATCGATGGTCTTATTGTTGAGATTGGCATTCAAACCGATACCTAACTTTGCATTGCCAATATTCATATGGTATGAATATCCCAGTTTTACAATCATATTCTTTATCTGGGCTTCTTTGTCCTGAGCGATTCCTATGCCCACTCCCCCGTGAAGAAATTTCACAGGTGCATCTGCCGTCAACAGAAATGTTTCGGGAGCTACCTTATCCCCATGATAATCTTTGAAACCCAGCCACTGTTCCCTGAAAATGCTGGTAACCGTGATACCATCGCTAAGCCCGTAAGAACCGGGATTCACAAAAGCATGATTGAACATATTATGCGTAAACTGGGGATCCTGCTGCGCCCTGAGCCCCAAAGCTGAAGCCAGTATAATCAGTGTAACAGAAATCGTACGCATATAGGTTGTCGGGAGCATAAGTACCTGCAAAAAACGGGCTAAATTAATCAAAAATTAGGTTTAGCCAAGTATTAACAACAAAAATGATCAATTTGATTTCCACAAATATTATTGACTTTCCCTGTTTTTACGAGATAACGGCTACTTACTTGATTTATTGCTGCAATATCTGGCTGACAATTGATGAATTTTACGAATTATTCCAGCATTAAAGCAGTTCGATAAACCATCAGGCAATTTCCGAATATCCGAATCTGACTTATTTATTTATAAAGTAGTGAATTATCGAAATAACTGTCGAAATTTGCACCCTCGTAAAAAAACACCGGAAATAATCGTTAAAATACTGATTTTATGGACTTTCGACATGAAAAAATCTTTTCAAAAAAATGGTTTGCCAGTTACAGCCTCATCATTATAGGCTCACTGATTTTAGCAGCAGGCTTCGTTTTTTTTATTTCACCTTATAAAATTGTACCAGGGGGAGTTTATGGTATTGCAATCGTGATCCATTATCTCACCGAAGGCATGATGACCTGGGCTCCGAAGGGATTCCCAATAGGGTTGATGGGATTAATACTCAATATTCCGCTTACCATAATAGGGATCAGGATATTAGGTCCAAGATTCGGGGTTAAAACGGTGGTCGGCTTTGTACTTACATCGGTTTTCATGGATGGTATTACCTATTTTTTCGGTGAGGCTCCTTTAGTTGCTGGCGACGCTTTGCTTTCGTCGGTATTCGGCGGGGTGCTTGTAGGATTAGGACTTGGGCTTATTTTTAAATCGAAAGCCACTTCAGGCGGATCGGATATTGTGGCAATGATCATTGCAAAATACACAAAACTCCCGTTGGGCCAGCTTATGATTTATGTTGATTCGGCTATTGTGCTTATCGGGCTCCTGGTTTTCGCTGACTGGAAAATCCCCTTGTATTCATGGATCGTAATATACATCACAGGGAAAACAATCGACATTGTACTCCAGGGAATGAGTGTTGATAAAACCCTTTTCATAATTTCCGACAAATTCGAGGAAATCAGGGGCCGGATTATCAACGACCTGAACCGCGGGGGAACTTATATTCCGGGTAAAGGTATGTTTAACGGATCCGACAAAACTATTATTTTCACTGTCGTAAACCGCAGGGAAATGGCTCTTCTGCAAGAATATATCCACGAAATAGATCCTTCGGCCTTCCTCACTGTACTTGAAGCTAACGAAATACTTGGCGAAGGCTTTAAGTCGCTGAAAGAAAAGCTCGAAGATTAGTCCTTTGAGTTTTAGGGATTTTTATTAGTTATTGCAGGCAGGAAGTCAAGATTAGATATCAAAACTATCAGGCTCGAAGGCTGGAAATTACCTATTGGAAGTGGCCCTGAGCA
>CAISRK010000385.1 GCA_903887815.1 uncultured Bacteroidales bacterium
GTACGGAAACCAATACGGTTACTAAGGCTTTCGATGCAATTCCCGTTTTCATCAAGCATCGTGAGCGTAAGGATATACAGATCAGGTGTTTCGGCGGTCCATTTTTTTACGCCCGGAATGAATTTTTCATAATGAAGGCTATCTTTACGTAATAAAGTACTCATCGGTATTACATCGGTCGAAACGGGTTTAGCAGGGTTATTTCTCTCATAGAGATTCACCATGAGCTTTTGACCTTTAGTTGTTTCGGGCAATAGTTTATTGAAGAGAATATCGATTTCGAGGTTCCCGTTCGTGTAATTGTCTTTCAGGTTGCCTTTAGCAAAAAAATCACGGATAAAGTTTACGGGCCGGGCATACACATACACGTCCCGGTTTATGCCACTCATCCTCCACATGTCCTGGCATTCGAGGAATGAGCCGTCGCTCCATCGGAATACTTCCAGTGCCAGGAGGTTGCTCCCCTCATTTAGATATGGCGTGAGATCAAACTCAGCGGGTGTTTTCGAGTCCTTGCTGAAGCCTATATATTTGCCATTGAGCCAGATATAAAAAAAAGATTTTACAGCCCCGAAATGAATAAACACATTTTTTCCCTTAAATCCGGCCGGCAGAGAAATAGGGGTGAGGTAGGTGCCGACCGGGTTATAATCATAAGGCACATGCGGTGGCAGAGGATTTTTTGTATAGAATTCATAGGGCTGGTTGACATAAATAGGGTAGGAGTAACCCTGCACTTCCCAAGTGGAAGGAACATCAATCAATGCCCATGAAGAGGCATCATATCCAGGCTTGTTAAAGCCGGAAGGAACCTGTGTGTAGTTATCCGAAAGTTTGAATTTCCATTTACCATTGAGCAACAGGTAATCGGTAGAAGAACCTGGCGAGTTTTTTATAGCTTTATCCTCCGAATCGTATGGGATATAAGTGACATGTGGTTTTACTGTATTGAATGAAGGTACCTCGGGATTTTCCCAATCAGGTGCTGCTATGTTTTGAGAATATGACAGCATGGGGAAAACTGCAAGTAAACAAACTGAGGCTGAAAGTAAGAATTCCTTTATTTTCATTTCTTAAAAAGTTGGTGATTTGTGTTTCATCCAATTTATTACTGTTGCGAAAGCAACTGGTAAATTCAAATGCATAGTATCAGTTTTTTTATACCAAAGCAAAATGAATATCAGTAGGTTGCTTCGCTTATTCCTGTTGGAAAACTTTATTCATTACAAGTGCAACTGTACCCATCAGGCCGGCATTCTGTCCGAGGCTTGAAGTAATGATCTGGGCATCGCGCCGGATCTTTGCAATAGTATACTTGTTCAGATTCTGTTGTATGGGGTCGACAATATAGTTTTCGGCTTTTGTGAGGTCACCTCCGATAATGATAAGTTCGGGATTGAAAAGGTGAATCAGCACGGCAATACCCCTGCCAAGGTGTTCGCCTATATCCGATAATAACCCTATAGCGAATTGATCGCCATGCTGGGCTGCATCCAGAACCGTTTCAATCGTAATCTTATTGAGATCGTTAGCAACCATGGAACGGATAATAGTGGTAGCTCCATCGCCAATTTCTTTTCGAGCCCTACGTATCATGGTTGTTCCTGAGGCAAGCGTTTCGAGGCAGCCGATCTTGCCGCAGTAACAGAGTTGTCCGTTGGGGTCAACCTGTATGTGGCCGAATTCGCCCGAAAATCCAGAATTTCCTTTGTAGAGATTCCCGTTCAGGATCATTCCTAGCCCTATCCCGGAACCTATGTTCAGACATAAAACATTCTGTTTGCCTTGTGCCAGCCCGAATGCCTGTTCGCCCAGCGCCATTACTTTTGTGTCATTCTCAACAAAAACAGGGTAATCGAAAATATTTTCAAATTGTATGGTTGCAGGCTTTTCATCCTGGAGGTAACTATAACTTATTCCTGTGTGAAGATCGATGAGCCCGGGTAAGGCTATCCCGATCCCCATTAACCTGGTTTTATCAATACCTGATTCGGTGATGAATCCGTTTACCGCTTCTTTAAGGCTTTTCATGAAATCCTTTGAAACTTCAAGACCCTCGTCAATTACTTTGATTTCGCCTACGGGCTGGTTATTGAAGTTGAACATGCCTAAACGTATATGGTACCTGCTTATATCAACTCCAAGAACGTATCGTGCCGGTGAATTGAGGCCATACAAATTCGGACGCCTGCCTCCGCTTGAATTACCTATACCTTCTTCGGCCAGGAAGCCGCTTGTGATAAGTTCATCTATAGCCCTGGTAATGGTTGGCGTGCTCATGTGAACTATTTTGCTCAGCTCAGGGATGGACTTGCAGCCATTTTGGTACAATTCTTTTAAAATCAATAGTTTTAGAACATTTTTCTTCGAACCACTTGTTCGGGA
>CAISRK010000386.1 GCA_903887815.1 uncultured Bacteroidales bacterium
TTGAATTCAACTGATTTTTGGCAATATTATCTTATAATTTTAAGCAATTTACAGCCAAAAGAAGCTAAAGTAACAAAAAAGATCCTGGATTAGCGACGTATAATTATGTAAAAATTAAATGAAGGTTATAAATTTTGCAGGGTAGGAAATACCGAGAAGCAGTCGGAGATGCGGGAACTGAAAATGTTGTTTATCGAAAAACAAGTCCTAAGTCCCAAGTCCCAAGCCTCAAGGCCCAAATCCCAAATTCCAGGAAGTGCATCCAACATTTGATAGCGCAAGGCGCCACCATGCTAAAGCTTGGTTTTCGTTGTACTTCAACTTCCGCTTCGCCCCGGCATCCGTAATCCCCTATCCGCTATCTCAACCTTGGGGATCAATGGTTTTACTTCATTACAACCGCTCTGACCTGTTCAGCTGATACGGCGTTGTTGAGCTGCTTTTCGAGTTCGCCGGTATCGGTGGGCCAGAGGGATTCTATTTTCAGGCAGAAAGCGAGAAGGGTACCGAGAAGGGTGCCCTGGTATGCCAGGTTATCGGAAGCCTGCAGGTTTGCCATATCGCCGTTATAAGCAAGCAGGAATTTCGGGTACAGAATTTTCTTTTTATTTCCGAGGTTAAGCGAATCGATAGCAAGTTTCGTGTCGCGGCATTGCTTTTCGATGTAAACAAGATCCAGGGTGGCAGTATACTGCTGCATAACAGAGTCGACAGCCTTAAGGAAGACCGGGCGCGGGTACTGCTGCAGCCCGTTAACTTTCCGGTAGAAGTAGGAGTAGTCGCTCACTTCGGTGCAGTGGTATTGCGATTGTTGCATAAGCATCTCCTGGGTACTGATGGCTTTTAACAGCCTTAAATAACACAGGGTGTATTCTTTTACCGGTTTAGAATAGGAAACGGGGTTTGTGCTCAGGCATTTCAGCGCCGTGCGCAGGTAGAAATCGGCATTTTTCCTGTCGCCGATTATCCAGGGATAAGCACAAGGGATCATGTCGCTGCCGGCACCTCTTGCATTGCTTACCAGGTGAGGGATTCCGGAGGGGTCGGTATAGATTGTATTGCTGTAATTGCTGTTTGTATAGTAGGAATCGACTACCTGCTTTACCTTTTTTGTATCCGCATCGGTGCTGTCGGACACCCGGGCGATATAGGCATCAATAAATGCCTTGTCGGCCCTGCAGGTATCGATAATACTGTCGAGGTTGATATGGGCCAGTTTACGGATCTGCAGCTCGATTTCCTCGGGGCTTAACGACTTACGGTCAATTACCGAATAGTATTCGCCGGCGCGAATATATTCACCCGATTTTAATGCAGCTTCGGCCTTGATGTAGGCCTCCTGTTCCTGCAGGGTCTGGCCGTAAGAATAGGGTGCGATTAGGATTGCGATCCCCAGTAAAATCTTTTTCATAAAAGTACACCATCAAATGTCAAAGGTACTTTATAGATCCGACATCCTATATCCCAAATCCGATTAGAACAAGAAAACATACATTTTCGCTAATAACTGGTCAGGCTTTACTTATTATCTGTGCCCGGGTTCATCTATAGTAAAGCTATAACATAGTCTTTTTGAACTTCATTGCTCCAAAGCAGCTTTATAGGACACCGAATGTAGCATAAACTCCTGGGTCGACTGACGGATGACGATTAAGCGTTATTAATATTTTTCAGTCAGGTAAAGATAAGCTTCGAACGCATGATGTGTCCATATTTTCCCGGGAACGTCGGGGAATAATTTATGATATTCCGCATCAGCATAAAGCACAATACTTTGGCCCGCCCTTGTGTAATTGTTCGAGTTGTAATATTTCGGGGTTTCAAATTCAGGCAGTGATTTCTTGATAAATCGCCCTAATGTTTTTCCCAGTTGTTTTTGAAAACGCCTGTTGGCCTTTTTTGTGGGCTTATCGAGGCTGTTGTAGAAATGATTCATTGCCAGCCTCTTCAACAGCGATGCTTTTTTTATGGTGCTTTTCGCGTTAACGAATGGATTTGAAGGGTTAAAATCCATGGTTGTCTGGATCGAAAACGGAGTTTCGGGAACCCAATCGGCTGAATTAACAACGGTGAAGGCCCAGCCTCCTTTGGTCATATTTTCGTATGCATAGGCAAAATACAGATTCCCGGGTTTTGGTGCGGCACTGCAGTAGGTTTTAAAAACAAAATTCGCCGGAAGTTGTCCCTGTTTTTGAAGGTTCCGGAAGTGAGCCGTGAGCAGGTAAGCGATGGCTCCACCCTGGCTGTGGCCCATAATGTAGAATTCATGAACTCCGTTTTTGGCCAGCGAATCTATTTTCGGTAAAATATCTCTCGAAAGAAAAGCAGCTGCAATAAGCCAGCCGGTATGAACCGCGGCCTTATCGTCGTCGCACAGGTGGTAATCGAAACTGAAATCGTTGCTTAACTTTAACCTGCCGGTGGCCGGAACCATTGCCGAATAGAAATTCGCAAGCCAGCTGGTCGCTTCAGAGGTTGTGCCCCTTATACTGATTACAGCCACCGCCTGATCCGACTCCCATAAATCCCACCTGTTGTCTAATCCCATCGTTTTCGAGCGGTAGATTTTTTTAAAGTTCTGGGGTGGAGGCAGATCGGGATTGTAAAGGGTATCGCCCTGGTAGGATGATATTTTCAGCATTTCAAGGAACTCCGTTTTATCGAAACCGGGTAGGATATGGCCCAGCTGACCAAATGTTGTTAAGGGAAATATGCCTGTGCAAAGTAAAAAACCTGCTATTGCTAAAAACCCGCATTTCTGTTTCATGTGATGTTGTTTTAATTTTAATGGATCACTGAATTACTCAAATCCTGTTTGTGCCGGGATGTGCAGTATTTCAATCCTGGCTGTTTTATAACCTTTAAGTATATTGTTCTGTAATACTTACCGTCTGATTAACCGGTGATTTTGATAATTTCGGTACCTGAACTTTCGTTGCCGGTTTTATCAGTACAGTAAACCGTCAAATCATAATTACCCAGCCTGATATTACCCGGGATGGTTATTTTTTTGTTGATGGTCTGATTGTTACCCGAAAGAGGCTCTTCCAAAAGGAAAACCCATGGCGCAACTGCCGGGTTGGATGAAATATTCTGAGCATTGGTATTCCATCGTATTTCAATTCGATATTTGCCCAGTTCAACATAGTCATGTAAAGTGGCAACAACGCTTACTGAGGTTCCTGTTGAGAACTGGTCGCCGGTAGCAGGTAACATAACAAAAATGGATGGTGGCTGAGTGTCGGTGTCCGATTTTTTACAACTTTGAATTCCTGTTGCCAAAACCAATAGCATAATTAATTTCAATATAGTTTGTGTTGTGTTCATCTATGATTATTTAGTTTTAGCCCTGATCCTTAATTAAAAGACTAGTGTTGAATATAACTGATTTCAAACGAATAAAGTATGTGGCAGATGGCTTTGTACTGCTTTATCTTAATTTCGGTTTAATTCAAAAAAAACGGCAGGGTTTCGTCCTCCGGTATGGCTAGGGTACACTTTTTAAAATGAGCACTTTATTCAGCGTACTTAGTTGGAAATCAGTAAAGTTCAACAAATGCCTTCCCGAGATTTGAAATAATATCGCCTGCAATCAGCGCCTCGTAACCATATTCCCCTGCTGCCAGGTCGCCTGCACGGCCGTGAAGGTAAACCCCGAGTATGCAGGCTTCGGTGCTGTTGTAACCCTGTGCCAATAAAGCGGTTATAATGCCTGTGAGCGCATCGCCGCTGCCGCCTGTAGCCATTCCCGGGTTACCGGTAGGGTTGAAATAGCAGTTTCCAAGCGGGGAGCATGTAACAGTGTAAGCGCCTTTCAATACTATATTCAGGCTGTATTTAATACACATTTCACGCAGAAGTTCAAGACGATGGAAACCATTTGAGGTTTTCCCTGCAAGCCGTGCAAATTCGCCCGGATGGGGAGTCAGCACCGTTCCCTTTGGCAGAAAGGCTAGCCATGTGGGATTATCAGCCAGTATGTTCAAAGCATCAGCGTCGAGGAGTAAAGGGGCGCTGGCTTCCTGTATTAGCAGTTTTAGCATTGCAGCTGTATTTTTGCCGGTTCCAATCCCTGGTCCGGCAGCAATGGCGGAATACGCACTAAGGTTTGGAACCTGCGTGCATTCGTTTTCGTTTTCATCCACCGAAGCCATAGTTTCGGGAACTGTTGACTGGATTATAGCATGCCCACAGGCTGGTATATGCGCAGTTACGAGCCCGGCACCGGAACGCAGGCATGCTTTGCTCATCAGCACAGCAGCTCCTGTTTTGCCCTTACTCCCGCCAATAAGTAAGGCGTGGCCGTATGTCCCTTTGTGCGAAAACCTGGAACGGGGTTTCAGCAAAGCTTTCACATCGTCATATTCAACAAAATAGTTTTTACAGGGTTCGCTGCTTATAAATCCGGTATGAAGCCCTATGTGTAGAACCTGCCAGTCGCCTGTATAATATTCATTTTCCGCAAAAAGGAAAGCCAGCTTAGGGAACTGGAAACTTAGTGTATAATCGGCTTTTACAACGGTGTCGGTCGAAGGTGCAATGGGTTTATCGGCAAAAAGCCCCGAGGGTATATCGATGGCAACTTTCACGCAGTTGCATTTATTAATTGATCCAACGAGATCTTTGTATTTTCCTTCGGGTGGCTTCGATAAGCCGGATCCGAAGAGGGCGTCGACCAGGATAGTATCGTTATTTACTCTGTTAATACCAAAGGAGTCGTGCGATCGGATATTTACACCGCAGCCGATGGCTCTTTGCAGGTTCAGGGTGAAATCGGCGGATTGCCTATCGGGATCGTCCGGAACGAATACTGTGACTTTTTGGCGTTGCATATGGAGCATACGGGCAATGGCAATCCCGTCGCCGCCGTTATTTCCAGGTCCGCACAATATCAGCACTTCTTTGCCTTCAATATCCTGTCGGTTAAAAAGCCAGTCTACGCAGGCAGTAGCTGCCCTTTCCATGAGGTCAGCCGACGATACCGGCTCATTACGTATAGTGTATTGATCAGCCTTCCTGACCTGTTCCGATGAAAATATCTTTTGCATACTCATATAAATTCTTTTCAAAGTTACGAAAGCTCATGCAATTTGATGCGTTTTATCAGTAGGAACAATAGTTGTAACTTTGCCCTCAATTTACCAGTCAATTTAGTAGTTAAATTTATTTACGAATTACGATTTTCGAAGTACGAATAATAGCTTATCACTATTATACCTTTGAATTTAAATCGTAAATCGTAAATCGCAAATCGTAAATCCCATGCCCCGTCGCCAATTGCCTTTTTTTGAAAATGTTACTATTCTTGATGCCGGAGCCGAAGGCAAAGCAGTTGCCCGTGTTAACGATCTTGTTGTTTTTGTGCCGTTTTGTGTTCCGGGCGACATTGTTGATATCCAGGTGATTTCGAAGCGGAAGAGCTATTGCGAAGGGAAAGCCATTAAGTTTCATTATTACAGCGAACTCCGGGCTGAACCTTTCTGCGAACATTTTGGCACCTGCGGAGGTTGCCGCTGGCAGAACCTGCCGTACGAACTGCAATTAAAGTACAAGCAAAAACAGGTGGATGATCATTTTACAAGGATAGGGAAATTCAGTTTCCCTCCCATAAAACCAATCCTTGCTTCCCCTTTAACAACTGGCTACCGGAATAAACTTGAATATACCTTCTCCGACAGGCGCTGGCTCAATGCCGACGATATGGCACTTCCAGCCGAAGAGCGTCAGGGAAACGGGCTTGGATTCCATATCCCCACGCTTTTCGACCGCGTGCTTGATATTAAGCATTGTTACCACCAGCCTGAACCTTCCAACGCAATCCGGCTGGCAGTAAGGGATTTTACTTTGCAGAAAGGCTGGAGCTATTACAACCCCCGCTCGCACGAAGGCTTTATGCGTAACCTGCTGATCCGCAACGCCATTGCAGGCGACCTTATGGTTATCGTGGTTTTTGCATACAATGCTCCCGAAGAAATAAGCCAGCTGATGACGTTTATTGCGGATTCGTTCCCGCAGATCACTTCACTGGTATATGTTATCAATACCAAGCAGAACGATGTAATCACCGACCAGGAAATGCTCTTATGGAAAGGTGAGCCTTATATTACCGAAACCATGGAAGCGCCTGTTGCAGGCGGAAAGAAACTGCAGTTCAGGATTGGGCCGGTATCGTTTTACCAGACTAACCCGCTCCAGGCATACTTTTTATATAAAACAGCTTTCGAACTTGCCGGCTTCACGGGCAACGAACTGGTGTACGATTTGTATTGCGGCACCGGAACTATCACCAATTTTGTAGCTCCTTATGTTAAAAAGGCAATAGGTGTGGAGTATGTGCCTTCGGCAATTGATGATGCCCATATCAATTCGGAACTGAATGGCATTGATAATACGGTATTTTATGCCGGCGACCTCGCCAAGGTGCTGAATGATGATTTTGTCCGCCTCAATGGTCGCCCTGATGTGGTTATTACCGATCCGCCACGCAATGGAATGCACGAAGATGTGGTTAAACAGATTCTGAAAATCGGGCCGTTGAAGGTAGTGTATGTAAGTTGCAACTCTGCTACACAGGCACGCGACATTGCCTTAATGGATGAAAAGTACAAGGTGGAAGCCGTTCAGCCGGTCGATATGTTCCCGCATACACATCATGTTGAAAACGTGGTGCTGCTCACTCTCAGGTAGATTTTACCCGGAGAAAGGGTGAAGCTAGAGGGTTGAGAATGGAAAGTAGAGTTTGGGTTTATTACGGATAAGTTTTTGCTGGTTGCTGGTTTCTGGCTACTGGTTGTGGTTGGATTCCGGGACGTCCCACGTCTCCCGTGCCATATTTTTAACCAGATTCCTGCTTATCCAACACTATTGCCGTCGCTATAATGCACCCTGATTTTATGCGCCAGTTCCTCAATGTCCGGGTTTGTGGCATCGATGGTGATTTTTGCCTGTGAATAAAACGGTTCGCGCGCTTTGAGGTGTTCCGTGATTTTTTGAAGGATATTCTCTCCCTGCATTTGTTTGAATAAGGGCCGTTTCCTGGCTGAAGGCGAAATCCGCTGCAATATTAAGCCGGGTGTGGCTTCGAGGTATATGGTCAGCCCGCTTTGGTTCATTAGTTCAATATTGCTATTAAAACAGGGCAGGCCGCCGCCGGTCGATAACACTATATCTGGTACAGCCGAGAATTCAACCAGGAGTTTGTGCTCAAGTTCGCGGAAGGCATTTTCACCGTATTTGGTAAAAAAGGCAGGTATAGTAATCCTGTATCTTGATTCGAATTCTTCGTCCAGGTCGGTCCAGGCCATGCCAAGAACTTTGGCCAGGGATTGCCCAAGTGTGCTCTTGCCGCTACCCATATATCCCAGGAGGTAAATTCTCATAGGGCAAAGGTAAGTCACTTTTGTGCATTGAGTGGTTTTATATGCGCGTTAATTTTAGGACAGGGAGACAAGGAGAGGGGGGACAAGGGGATGATTGGTTTCCGGGTAATTATGACAAGGCGACAGGAGTTCATTATTGATATGATGCTTCCGGGATTCACTGCTTTTAAAGGCAAGAAATTAGATTTGAATAATTAAGCGTAGTACCAATTCTTGTTTAAAAGTTTTAAACTAATTTTGGGAATAATATGTTTTAAGGAAAA
>CAISRK010000387.1 GCA_903887815.1 uncultured Bacteroidales bacterium
TAAATATGTTTGCCTGAAGCGACAGAATAGGTTCCGGTACCGCTGTATGGCAATTTTCCTCCTGTTGCACTAACAGTAACCATTGTGGTACCGCCAAAGGATAGAATGGGTGCATCTTGTGTAATACTGACAATTATTTCGTCAGGCTGACTAATCTTAAAATTACCTAAAAGTACTGTGATGATGGTATTCGCTGCATCGCGGATTGTTACAGGATAAAGACCTTGAAAAAGCTGAAGTGCTTCAAATGCTGCTTTGCTGTACCATGTAATTCCATTATCAATACTATACTGATAATTTCCTGAACCTCCACCTTCTTTGGTCACCGTAAAACCGCCGGTATTTCCACCATAGCATATCACATCTTTAGGAGTTATAATTGCACTAATCTGATTTCCTTTCTGTACAGTAGCCGTTCCCAGCGTAACAAAACAGCCAGGAGCTTTGGTATCGCGCATGGTTATTGAATAAGTACCAGGTGCCAGGTTATTAAATAAGGTGCCTACCTGCCAATTTACTCCATCCTTGCTATATTCAAAAGTACCTGATCCTCCTGCCGGAGATTGAACTGTAATGGTACCATCATTGGCCCCAAGGAAAGATTCTTTTGTTGAGCTCAGGCTTGCAGTTAACTTATCCGGCCTGGTAATCGTGATATTTTCGAGCAATGCCAGATAGGCCGGATGAGCTTTATCGCGCATATACACAAAATAATTACTGGATGATAATCCGCTAAAAACCGGCGTAAGCGACCAGGTAGAACCTCCATCAATTGTGTATTCATAATTACCAATCGGTCCTGAAGTTGGTTGTATCGTGATCGTACCGTCAATCGCTGTAAAACAAGTTGTTGGTGTGTGTGTAACCTTAGCAAGCAAAGGAACATTCGTCGTAATAATTTGAACACTCAACTTAAGCATGCAGGTTAAAGTTTTTGCATCAGCAATCCAAACCTGGTAGGTATTCGGTCCCAGGTTTGTGAAGGTTCCTGAATTTTGCCAGTTGATGCCGTCAATACTGTACACAAAGCTCTTTGATCCACCGGAAGGATTAGTAATTGTTATGCTTCCGTCCTTTGCCGTCGTATAAGTTTCGTTAACCGATGAAACCGAGGCAGCCAGAATTTGAGGTTCAGTCAGATTAAATGGATTCTGAATTGCTTTTACACAGCTTATCGAATTTGCATCACGCATTTGAAGGTTATAATTGCCCGGCGACAGATTTTCGAATAATGGAGAAGCTTGCCATTTTGCCCCCCCATCAACGGTATATTCATAAATTCCTGATCCTCCGGAAGAATTCAAAAACGAAATTTTTCCGTTGTTGGCACCAAAACAATTGACATCCTGGTGATCAGGAAACGCATCCATTGCCACCAAAGATTTTATAATTATTGTCTTCAGAAGAATAGCACAGGTTTTAGTAACGGCATCGCGAATACTTACCGGATAAGTTCCGGCTATTAATCCCGTGAACAGTGGAGATGCTTGCCACTTGATATTATCAATCGAAAATTCATAAGTGCCCCAACCGCCTGACGAGTTGTCTATGGTGATCGTTCCGTCGTTTCCGGAACAGGTGGTATTGGTGGGTAATACATCGCCAGCCAATATTTTAGGCTCAATAATTTCAATATTAGCCAGAGTCACAAAGCAGGTAATCGTATTTGCATCGCGCATTACAACCTGATAAACTCCTTTACCCAGATTGTTATACGCAGGAATTTTACTCCATTTCGATCCGTCTATCGAATATTCAAAACTACCGGATCCGCCTACGGAACCGGAAATCGAAATTTTCCCATCCTTACTTCCGAAACAGGTAATATTATCCGAATTAACCACTGCCTGAAGCTGGGCAGGTTCAGTTATATTCAATGCCGGCAGATTAACCACGCACAACGGTGATTTGGCA
>CAISRK010000388.1 GCA_903887815.1 uncultured Bacteroidales bacterium
GATCTGTGTTATGATATCGGGAAAGAATATTCATAAATCGTATGGCCAGCTCGAAGTTCTGAAAGGTATCGACCTGGAAATCGTAAAAGGCGAAATCGTTACTGTGGTCGGAGCTTCAGGTGCAGGTAAAACAACGCTATTACAGATAATTGGCACCCTCGATAAACCGACCTCTGGCGCAATCTGGTTTGATGACCAGGATGTGGCATCATTCGGAGAGAAAAAGCTAGCTTCGTTCCGCAACAAGAACATTGGATTTGTTTTCCAGTTTCATCATCTTTTACCTGAATTTACCGCAATGGAAAACCTGTGTATACCGGCATTCATTGCAGGAACGCCGCAGAAAGCGGCCAGGCTTAGGGCCATGGAACTACTTGAATTCCTGCATTTAAGTGATCGTGCTGAGCATAAGCCATCAGCACTTTCAGGCGGAGAGCAACAACGTGTTGCTGTGGCCCGTGCTCTGATGAACAAACCGGAAGTTATACTTGCCGATGAACCTTCGGGTAACCTCGATTCGGCCAATGCAAAAGAATTGCACCAGTTGTTTTTTGCTCTCCGTAAGGAATTCAACCAAACTTTCGTGATTGTTACCCATAACCAGGAACTGGCCGATATGAGCGACCGTAAACTTATGATGGTCGACGGGCATATAGTTTGACCTTGTGCCTGACTTCCGATCCTAAACCCAACATTCTCAAACGATAAAAAACCAGGGGTATAAATTTTACCCAATAAAATTGTTAAAAAACCGTTATACTTTTTCAATAATAAAATATCAAACCCGAATACTAAATGAAGAAACGCTTTCCCCGCAAGGGCTTTTACATATATTTCCTGTTTGCTTTTTTAGGAACCCAGTCTTTCAGCATTTTAAACAACACCTGTAGTGCCCAGAACCAGACGAATCCTCCTTCATACGAGTTGCTTATCAGCCAGGCTGACCAGGCAAATACGACAAAGGACTATCCCACCGCTCTGTTGGCATATGAAAAAGCAAGGAACGTAAAACCTGAACTTAAGTATGCTCAGGGTAAAATTGATGAAATAAATGCAATTCTCGACTCGGATCCTGACCTGAGGGCGAAACTATTTGAAGATGTATTGCTTGTTGCCGAAACCTATTATAACCAGCGCATATTTGCGCAGGCAAAAACCGAATATCAGAAAGCGCTTTTAATAGACCCTACAGCCCAATTCCCGAAAGACCGCCTCACCCAGATCAGCGCAATTTTTACCGACCCCGACGACCAGGCATACTTTAACAATTCGGTTACCAGCGGCGACCGGGCACTTTCAGGACAGGATTTTGATAAAGCCGTTTTGTTTTATGAAACAGCTCTTGCTGTAAAGCCCGATAATAAAACCATCAAAGAAAAAATTGCCAATACCCGGAAACTGCAATCGGAATATAAAATAAAGACAGACCAGGCCGCTGTTCTTATTGCAGGGGGCGATAAACTGCTTAAAGCCGATAAACTTACCGAAGCACGTGTCGAGTACCAGAAAGCACTCGATATTACCCCGGATAATGCATATGCAAGGCAAAAAATGCAGGAAGCTGAAAAGATTCTTTCCGACAGGAAGTCATTACAGGATAACTACGACAAGGTAATTGAACAGGCCGACCAGTTTTATATAAACCGCGATTTTGCCAATGCACAGGCTAAATATGCCGAAGCTCTAAAGACCAAACCGGGTGCCCGTTACCCAACCGAGATGCTTGAGAAGACCAAGTCGGGTGAAGCACAGGTGCAAACCAGCGATGAGCGTTACAATGTTGCCATTGCCAGTGCCGACAACCTGCTTGCAGCAGGAAATTACGAAGCTGCTGCAATAAGCTACAAATCAGCCTCTGAATTAAAACCCGGCGAAGCGTTTCCCAAAACCAAGCTTGCCGAAATTGATAAGCTTGTAAAAGAACGCACTACAAGGAAGGAAGCTTATGATATTGCGATCAAAAACGGTGACCAGGCTTTCGATGAAAAAAAGTACGACCTTGCCCTGGGACATTACCGGAATGCCATTTCACTTATGCCTTATGAGAAATACCCTGATACACGGATAACCGAAATCAACACCCTTCTCGAAAAGCAAAAACTTCTCGGCGATTATTACCAGAAATCCATAAACGAAGCTGACAGGCTCTTTAACCAGAAGTTGTACGAAGATGCGATAAAGGAGTATACTAAAGCTCTTGAACTCAAGCCTAAAGAAGCCTATCCTGAACAGAAGATTAATGAAGCCATAGCCCAGCTGGCGCTTCTGAAAAGCCGCGAAGAGAATTATACTTCCGCTGTCGCAAATGGTGACAAGGCATTTTCGGAACAAAAATATGATGATGCCTTAGCCGCCTTCACACTGGCATTGACATTAAAGCCGGATGAAAAATACCCGAAGGATAAAAGCGACGAAATAAACAGGATTTTAGCTAAAATTAAGGGAGATTCGCAGAAATATGAAACAGCCATTGCCAATGCCGACAAAGCCTTTACAGCAGGCAACCTGGATGTTGCGTTAACGGAATACAAAAACGCTCTTGGCATTAAACCGGGTGAAAAATATCCTACCGACAAAATAGCTGAAGTAACAGCTGCAATAGAGCAAAAGAAGCAAACCGACGAGAAATATCTCGCAGCTATAAATACCGGCGACAAGCAGTTTGCTGCCAAAGACTACGAAACAGCACTTACATCCTATAACGAAGCGGCCGATCTTAAAAAAAGCGAAAAGTATCCCCGCGACCAGGTAGCCAAAATCAATACCATTTTGGCCGCAATGCATTCGGCCGAAGAGAACTACACGAAGGCCATAGCTGACGGAGATACATACGTCGGAACAAAGAATTACGCTGAAGCCATTGTTGCATACACCAAGGCAGGCATCATTAAACCTGCCGAAGCTTACCCTAAAACCCAGCTTGAGAAAATAAACGGCCTGGTTGCTGCACAGAAAAAACTTGATGCCGATTACCTTGCGGCAATTGCATCAGCCGATAAAGACTTCGCTGCAAAAAACTATGAGTCAGCCATTTCGGGATATCGTAAAGCCCTTGATTTAAAAGCTTCGGAAAAATACCCGCAGGATAAAATTGCCGAGTCCGAAAAGATTGTTGCCGATTTAAAAGCATTGCAGGAATCGTACGACAAGGCCATTGCCGTTGCCGACAAATCTTTCTCGGACAAGGATTACACAACCGCTATGGCTTCGTATAAAAATGCAGGCGCTTTGAAACCGGCTGAATCGTACCCCAAACAGAAAATAACCGAAGTTCAGTCCATTCTCGATAAGGACAAAGCCGAAGGACAGAGTTACCAAGAGGCCATTGCACAGGCTGACAATCTGTTTAACGACAAGAAATACACCGAAGCCCTGGAACCTTATCAGCGGGCTGCCAAAATAAAGCCATCAGAAAAATACCCGCAGGACCAGGTCACTCTAATCAACCGCTACCTTGCCGAACAGAAGAAACTGGATGAAGATTACGCAAAACTGATTGCTGATGCTGATATACAGTTAAAAACAGCGAAATACAGCGAATCGCGTAAACTATACACGGATGCAGCTGACCTGAAACCCATCGAGAAACTTCCAAAGGACAGGATTGCAGAGATCGATGGCATACTCACTGACCTGCAGAATAAAGAACAAAGCTATACAAAGCACATTTTCGAAGGTGATGCCGCTTTTACAGAAAAGAAATATCCCGAAGCAATCGCTTCCTATACAAATGCACTAAAAGTCAAATCTGCCGAAACCTATCCAAAAACACAGATCGACAAGATTAACGGGCTTGTTGCCGAACAGAATAAGCTGGATGCCGAGTACCTGACAGCAGTTGCTTTAGCCGACAAAAATTTCTCCGATAAGAAATACCCCGAAGCAATATCCGGTTATCGTAAAGCTTTAAAACTTAAACCATCCGAAAAATATCCTTCGGATAAGATTGCTGAATCGGAAAAAATTCTTGCCGAAATAAAAGCGCTTCAGGATTCGTACGATAAAGCCATCGCAGAAGCCGACAAATACTTTTCAGTAAAGGATTATGCTAATGCGCTTAGTTCATACCAGGGTGCAGGAACACTCAACCCCGGCGAGGCCTACCCGAAACAAAAAATTGCAGAAGTCCAGGCTCTTATTGATAAAGACAAAGCCGAAGGACAACGTTACCAGGAAGCAATTGCCCAGGCTGATAAACTTTATAATGATAAAAAGTACAGCGAAGCCCTCGAGCCTTACCAGCGTGCATCAAATGTAAAACCGACAGAGCAATACCCGAAGGACCAGATTTCGAATATCAACCGTTTTGTTGCGGAGCAGAAAAAACTGGATGTAGATTATACGAAGCTTATCACGGATGCCGACACTAAGTTTAAATCCTCGAAATACGATGAGTCGCGCAGTTTATACAGCGATGCTTCCACACTTAAACCCGCCGAGAAACTGCCAAAAGATAAAATCGCCGAAATCGACGGGATTATCGCTGCTATGCAGCTTAAGGAGAAAAATTACTCTGATGCCATTAAAGAAGCCGACGCATTTTTTGCTGATAAAAAATATACAGAAGCTATCAGTTCATATTCAAAAGCGTTGGCAGTGAAACCAGCAGAAACGTACCCCAAACTCCAGGTTGAGAAGATAAACGGGCTGATCGCTGATCAGAAAAAACTCGACGATAACTACCTGGCCATTATTACGAGTGCCGACAAACTTTTTGAAATTGGCAAATATACCGAAGCTATCACCGAATATCGGAAAGCATTGGTGTTGAAACCTTCGGAGAAGTATCCTGCTGATAAAATAGCTGAAGCCGAAAAACAGATTGCTGACCTGAAAGAAAAACAACTGGCCTATGATAAAGCCGTAGCAGATGGTGATGCAAAACTGGCTCTAAAAGAATATGAAGTTGCCCTGGCATCGTTTAAAACGGCAAATTCAGTTAAGCCCGATGAGAAGTACCCGGCTCAGAAAATTACTGAAATACAGGCAATTATCGATAAAATTAAAACCGATAACGACAGTTATATTTCGGCTATCGCCCTGGCCGACAAGTTTTTTGCCGAGGGGAAATACCGCGAAGCCCTTGAACCTTACCAGCGTGCAAGCACGGTTAAACCCTCTGAAAAATACCCGCAGGACCAGATTGCACATATAAACCAGTTGCTGGCAGAAGCAAAAAAACTTGATAATGACTACCAGAACCTGGTTACACAGGCAGGCACCCAGCTGACAGCTAAAAATTATCCGGAAGCAAGAAACCTGTTCGCCAAAGCCAGCGCATTGAAACCAGCCGAAAACCTGCCAAAAGACAAAATTGCCGAAATCGACAGTATTCTGGCCGACCTGAAAGCAAAGGATGAAAACTATACCAAAGCGATAAATACTGCATCAGAACTGTATGCAGCCAAAAACCTCGCAGGAGCTGTAAAATCGTATGAAGATGCCCTTATCATAAAACCTGCCGAGAAACTACCACAGGAACGCATAGCCGCTATAAAGGCCGAAATAAAAGCAATAGATGACGGTTATTCGAAGGCCATTACCATAGGCGACAGCAAACTTTCGGCAAAGAACTTCCCGGAAGCTTTAAATGCATACCAGAATGCCCTGGAGATAAAACCTGCCGGGGAATATCCAAAATCGAAAATCGCTGAAATCAATACTGCCCTTGCAGCCCAGAAAGAGGAACAGGAAAAAATGTATAATTCCTATGTAGCCGAGGGCGACCAACTACTGGGATCGAAAGATTATAAAGGGGCCAAAACGGCCTTCACCAAAGCAGGCGGTATTAAACCTGCCGAGGTCTACCCGAAACAAAAACTGGCGGAAATCGATAAGATAGCCGGGGAAATTGAACTTGCCCGCCGCGCCGAATACAACAAAGCACTAGGTGAAGCAGATAAGCTATACAATACCAGAGTATACGACCAGGCTATCGATGCTTATGAATCGGCTTCTGCAATCAATCCCGACGATTCGTACCCGCAGCTGCAGATCAGCAAAATAAGGAAGTATATGACCGATCATGCCATCCAGGATCTTTATTCCCAATCGCTGTTCATTAAAGAAGGTGAAGAAAAGAAATTTACTTTTTCAGCCATCGAACCCCGTTTGCGTAAGAACGATTACGTTTTGCTGAAGGCACGGTCGGCAGGAAAAACAGTTCCGAAGGTTTACCTAAGCTATGGCAAGGACAGCCAGAAAAACGGAAGTATCGTATTACGTAGTATCGATAAAACTACCATCAGCGACCTTCTTGTACGTTTAAGCGGGCAGGACAAATGGTACCGCGAGGACAACAACTGGTTAAGCCTGTATATCGAAACCGGTGAGATTGAGATTACACGGATACAGATTGCTGCCGGGGAGGAGTAGATTTGACAAGTAATTCAAAGTATTCGGAGAGGGTTGAGTGAAGGGAGAAGGACGAAAGGCGAGGGAATGAAAAGTACGGTTTGGGTGGTGGTAATAAATGGAAGAATCTGATTATTTGTAAAAAAACTGTCCCCGGCATTTTTTCGGGGAATTACTGATTGTTAACTAGAAATACCAATGCAAACCCTTGAAAATTATTTCAATAAATTCCGTCTGAATACGATCGGGAATGATGTGAAATACACTACCTATTCCGGAATTCAAAAAATGATATATGCCGACTGGGTTGCCAGCGGACGACTATATAATCCTATTGAGGAAAAGATTTCAGAAGTTGTGGGTCCTTGGGTTGCCAATACGCATACCGAAACCTGCGAGAGCGGCCAGTTAATGACCAAAGCATACCACCACGCCCAGCATATTATAAAACAACACGTTAACGCGGGTCCTGCCGATGTGCTGGTTACTTCGGGATTCGGAATGACCGGTGTTCTGGTGAAATTCCAGCGTATGCTTATGCTCAAGGCTCCTGAGAAAAACATCTACGGAGAGTTCGTTCCAAAGGGCAAAAAACCGGTTGTTTTTATTACCCACATGGAACATCATTCAAATCATACTTCATGGTATCATACAATTGCTGATGTTGAGGTGGTTCCTCCTGCTGAAGACCTGACAGTGAGTCCCGAAAACCTGCGTCAACTGCTCAAGAAGTTCAGCGACAGGCCTTTGAAAATAGGTTCTTTTACCGCTTGCTCCAATGTAACCGGCATTGAAACTCCTATCCATGAGTTAGCCCGGGTGATGCATGATGCCGGAGGCTATTGTTTTGCCGATTATGCAGCTTCGGCGCCCTATGTCGACATCAATATGCATCCCAATGATCCTATGGAGAAACTGGATGCCGTTTTCTTTTCGCCTCACAAATTCCTGGGCGGACCCGGAACTTCGGGTGTGCTCATTTTCGACTCGGTTTTGTACCATTGCAAAATACCGGATGCCCCCGGCGGCGGTACCGTCGACTGGACCAATCCCTGGGGCGAATACAAATTCATCGATGATATCGAAATCCGGGAAGACGGCGGCACACCCGGTTTCCTGCAGGCTATGCGCACCGCCTTATGCATCAGCCTTAAAAACGAAATGGACACCAGCCTGATAAGGAAACGCGAGGAAGAACTCGTGAAAATTGCTTTTGACAAAATGAGCCCGATTCCGGGAGTTCACATCCTTGCCGAAGACCAGAAAAACCGCCTGGGCATTATTTCGTTTTATATTGACGGAATGCATTTTAACATGGTTGTAAAATTGCTTAGCGACCGTTTTGGAATACAATTGCGCGGCGGCTGCGCCTGTGCCGGGACTTACGGCCATTTCCTGCTTGATGTTAGTTACGAAAAATCTAAAGCCATTACTGACCTGATAACCCACGGTGACCTGTCGCAAAAACCGGGATGGATACGTCTTTCGCTCCATCCAACCATGACTAATGAGGAACTGAATTTTATAATCGATGCAATCAGGCAGGTTTCACTTAACAATACAGAATGGAAGAAGGACTATTTATACAACAAGCATAATAATGAATTTATCCACATAAGCGACTGGAAACAGAAGGACGAACTGGTGCAAAAATGGTTCCTGCTTTAAGCTAAACAGGAACCTATATCGGAATGTGTATATTAAAATAGTACCTTTGCAGGCGAAATACATGCAATGTTCGAAAACCTGAACCAACCCTACCCTTTTAATAATAACTTCAAACACAACCTGCGAACCATCAGTTTTGTGTGTATGGGTTTTATGCTGATCATGCTGTATTTCCAGCCTTTCGGCATCAATTTCCTGGCGTCGCCCAAGAATGGGTATTTCGTACTTATAATCGGGCTTGTAAGCGCTGCCACCTTCTTTTTCAGCACATTAATACTACCCGGCCTTTTCCCTAAACTATTCGAAAGCGACCGCTGGACAGTGAGGAAAGAATTGATATGGAACTTCTGTATGTTTGCTTTCCTGATAGTTGGATTTACTCTCACAGTGATGATTTTCGGGATAACCAGCATGCAATCGCTCACCCTGTTCCGTTCAGGAGCCCTGGCACTCTTACCCCTGATATTATTCAACCTGGTAAATTACAACCATTCGCTGAAATCGAAAGTCACTCAGGTAATTGACTCGGGACGCCACTGGCTAGCCGAAGAACGTAAAGGCGCACATCCCGGAATAAAAGAACATATCCGGATTGAATCGGAAAACGGTAAGGAAATTTTTGAAAACGATCTGAAAAATGTAATTCTCATTCAGTCAGCCAGCAATTATATCGAAATATTTTATCGCGAAGGTTCAGTTGTGCGCAAACAAATGATCAGGCAAACACTCAA
>CAISRK010000389.1 GCA_903887815.1 uncultured Bacteroidales bacterium
GATCTGTGTATTACCGTGCTGGTGCATTTGATAAAGGAAATAAACTGGCTGAAAGATTATTTACCATATACCAGCAGAATCTCGATTATTTCCTCTCGGTTGGCCCGCAATTCCGTGCTAACTACGATGAAGATATAAACGAAGCTTACAGCCTGTTCACTACCCTGAAGCAGATCGCCGATCAGTATAACCAGAAGGCTCTGTCAGCTAAGGTCGGGAAGTACATGGATCAGCGAATGGGTTCGATGAAATAATATTGGATTGAACAAATAAAAAAGAGGCTGTCTCAAAATCGAGGCTGCCTCTTTTTCCTTTATTAACGATCTTGATCAGTTATTACTGAAAAGAAGTCTGAACTTTTTTGACCTCTATAATAATGCTCCGGTTTCAGGGAGCGAATCAGCTTAGTTACTTTATTATTGTGATCTTAGGTTTCCTTGCCAGGATTACAATGCCTGCTATGATAAAGGGTATGGATAGCAATTGCCCCATGTTAAGCGGCATTGAGTTTTCGAAGTTAACCTGGGGCTCTTTAACGAATTCGATAAGTACCCGGGCCGAAAAAAGTGTAACCAGGAAAAACCCGAAAAGGAATCCCGGCCTGGGTTTCCCATCTTTATGGAAATAATACCAGAGCAGGAAGAAAAAGATTACCAGGTAACATAATCCTTCATAAATCTGTGTCGGGTGCCTTGGAAGGGTTTCGCCCGTGCGTTCGAAAATAAATCCCCATGGAAGGTTTGTTACATTACCATAAATCTCGCTGTTGAACAGGTTCCCCGTGCGGATAAACAAGCCGGAAAGCGCAACAACTATCACAATTCGGTCAATTACCCATAGAAATGGCTGACGTGTTTTGCGTGAGAAAAGATACAATGCCAGTATGATTCCGATAGCTGCACCATGACTTGCAAGGCCACCCTGCCATATTTTAAATATATCGAGCGGATGGGCCAGGTACGAAGCCGGTTCGTAAAACAGAACATGACCTAAACGTGCACCAACTACTGTCGAAATCAACATATACATGCTTAGCTGATCGAGGAGCGGTTCAGGAATATTCTCTTTGCGGAAAATACGGAGCATAATAAAATACCCCACTACGAACGACATTGCAAAAAGAAGTCCATACCAGCGAACACTCACCGGGCCAAGGCTGAAAATAGTTGGACTGATATTCCACTGAATAAATTGTAAGATCATATTCTCTGATTTAGGTTTACAAAAATACTCAGAAAAGTTTCAGTAACGGATTATTTATTTATTTCGTTTCCCGGACCCGCTTATGCTGCGGTTGTTTTCTTTCGTCCAGGATGGATTGCTTCCGGCATGATGCGATTTATAAGTGTATAATCCAGGTTGTTAAAAAGATTTAGATCAGATATGAAAGGAGTTTTATAATATTTTGTAAGTTTGAATAGTGTATGGACGATCTGATCTATAAAATAGCATTAACACTTATTCCCGGCGTCGGAAGTGTGAACGGGAAAAGTCTTGTAGCCTATTGCGGGGGAGTGAAAGCCGTTTTTATGGAGAAGAAACGCACATTATTAAAAATACCGGGCATAGGGGAGCAAACGGTAAGCGCAATTTCCAACCACAATGTATTCGAAAGGGCCGAGGAGGAAATAGGTTTTATTGAAAAGAATCAGATTTCCCCACTGTTTTATCTCGACAGGGATTACCCGGGCAGGCTGAAACACTGTCACGACAGCCCGCTTTTGTTGTATTATAAAGGCTGTGCCGATCTGAATGCTCCAAAAGTAGTTGCGATAGTCGGCACGCGCAGTGCTACCGAATATGGCCGCGATATGTGCCGTAAACTGGTGGAAGGATTGGTTAGTCACAAAGCCCTGGTAGTCAGCGGTCTTGCTTATGGTATCGATACCTGGTCTCATAAGGCGGCACTGGATAATAAATTGGAAACTGTAGGGGTACTTGGGCATGGGCTCGACAGGATTTATCCCTATGCAAACCGCTCGCTTGCCGAAAAAATGCTCGGGTCAGGAGGCCTGCTTTGCGAATATGTGAGCAATACCAAGCCTGACCGTGAAAATTTCCCAATGCGTAACCGCATTATTGCTGGCATGAGTGATGCCGTGGTTGTAGTTGAGGCTGGTGAGTCGGGTGGTGCTCTTATAACCGCCGATATTGCAAATTCCTATAACCGCGATGTGTTTGCCGTTCCAGGCCGTATAGGCGATCCGCACTCTGCCGGATGCAATAAACTTATTAAAATCAATAAAGCTGCTTTGATACAATCGGCTGCCGATATCAGTTATTTGCTTGGTTGGGATGAGACTAAAAATCAGAAAAAGCCTGTTCAAACGCAGCTTTTCGTGAATCTCACGCCCGATGAAGAGCTTATTGTCGCTACCCTTCGCGAAAAAGGGGATCTCGAAATTGATACCCTGCTTTCCGAAACTGGTCTCCTTCCCACCAAGGCTGCCGCCATCCTCCTTAATATGGAATTCGAAGGAATTATCCGCTGCCTGCCGGGTAAAGTTTACCGGTTGATTTGATGTTCTCCGGATAAGAATTTTCGCTGGAACTAAGCTCCCCTAAGGGTACTGTAATGATATTCTTATGGCAATATCTCAGCGTTTGCTTTAAAAGCGCTAATTTTACGGCAAAATCGGGCATAAACGGAATGTTTTGCTCCCGAAAAAGTGTATTACATTTTCTATTAAACCAATGAACGGCATAGTCGTAAAATCAACAGGCAGCTGGTACACCGTACTTACTGACGACAATAAGCTCTGCAACTGCAGGCTTAAAGGGCAGTTCCGTATTCACGGCATCCGCACTACCAACCCTGTGGCGGTTGGCGACCATGTGGTTTTTGAATGGGAAGGGCAGGAAGAAAATGGTGTAATCCGGGCTATTGAACCACGGACCA
>CAISRK010000390.1 GCA_903887815.1 uncultured Bacteroidales bacterium
CCGGTTTACCGAAAATAGCGCTGGCATCCACGAAAGCATGACCCCTGGTTTTATTGTTTATCCCAACCCGGCGGGCGAAGTATTTAATGTTCAGTTTCCCGGCCCTACAGGCCAGAAAGGTAAACTCACACTCCGTTCATCCAACGGTTCGGTTATGAAGACAAAAGAAGTTGCAAGTAATGAACTTACTGTAAAAATGTTTGTCGGCGATCTTCCGAAAGGGCTCTATATTGTTGAGATGGAAACTTCCGGAACAATAAACAGGCAAAAACTAATCGTATATTAGCATACTGAGATTGTTACCAATTAAAAATTCATTCCTGCTATGAACATCAAAACAAAATTGCGATCGGTTTTTTCGGGGAATTCATTTGTTATACTTCTGCTTTGCCTCGGTTTATGCACATCGTTCAACTGCAAAAGTAACGAAGGCGATCCTGACCCTTTCGCACCTGCAGATACAACCAGGGTGAAACCCGATATTAATTACTGGCTTACCAATCCTGATAAATCGGCAATGCTGTTGAAACAGGATTCGAAACTTGTATTTGGCACTAAAGCGAACCAGTACCCGACTATAACTGTCGATTCGGCTGTCTCGTACCAGGAAATTGATGGTTTCGGTTTCGCCTTAACCGGTGGAAGCGCTTCGCTTATCAACAACCTGGCTCCGGTTATCCGCGAACCCTTATTAAAAGAACTTTTCTTGCAGGACGACAATTCGATCGGGCTAAGTTACCTGCGTATAAGTATTGGTGCTTCCGACCTGAGTTCTGCAGTTTTTTCGTATGATGATTTGCCTTCAGGTCAAACTGATGTTAGTCTTGAACATTTCAGCCTCGCGCAGGAAAAAACTGACCTGATCCCGGTTCTGAAGTCGATCCTGGCGCTCAATCCCAAAATAAAAATTCTGGGCTCGCCCTGGTCGCCGCCGGTTTGGATGAAAACCAATAAAAATTCGGTAGGAGGGAGCCTGCTCCCCGAATATTATGATGTTTATGCCAGGTATTTTGTGAAGTATATACAGGAAATGAAATCGGAAGGGATTCCTATTGATGCAATTACCATACAGAATGAACCGCTGAATCCAAATAACAACCCAAGTTTGCTTATGCTGGCTGCCGAGCAAAGGGATTTTATCAAAAATAATCTTGGACCAGCCTTCAAAGCTGCAGGATTAACTACAAAGATTATTCTTTACGATCACAATTGCGATCACCCTGAATATTGTACTAGTATACTCAGTGATCCGGATGCATATAAATACATCGATGGCTCTGCTTTCCACCTGTATGGTGGTGATATTTCAGCTTTGTCGCAGGTACATTCGGCCTATACGGCTAAAAATGTGTATTTCACCGAGCAATGGGTTGGTGGTCCGGGCGATTTCAGCGGAAATCTGAAATGGCACACGGAGAACCTTATAATAGGAGCAACCCGGAACTGGAGTAAAAACGTAATCGAGTGGAACATGGCAGCCGATCCCCAATTCGAACCGCATACAAGCGGAGGCTGCACCCGTTGTGAAGGTGCACTCACTATTACAAACGGGTATTCGCGTAATGTTTCGTATTATATTGTTGCTCATGCCTCGAAATTTGTACCGGCAGGTTCGCTAAGGATCGAATCGAACCTGGTTGGCAGTTTGCCTAATGTGGCCTTCCTTACACCTCAGGGCCGGAAAGTGCTCATTGTTTTGAACAACGGCAGTTCGCAACAGGTATTCAACATAGGATTTAATGGTCGAACGGCAACGGCATCGCTTGGCAGCGGTTCTGTAGCAACTTTTGTTTGGTAATTTCGTTACCGATTCAGCCTATGTGGATGTTTAAAATTAAATTTGCCTTGTAAACCCTTTGATTTTACTTTAATAATCCGTGGGCGGGTCGTAAAATATTTGAATTCAAAATAATCATTAATCACAATTTAAGTAAATGAAAATGAATAAATTAATCTTCGTTTCAGGCATTTGCTTGCTTTTTACCGCAGGTGTACTCTCAGCCGGAAATCCTGCCGGAAAACCATTCGACCCAAAGGGAAAGAAAGTTGTTGTGTATATGACAGCCCAAAGTACCGATCTGAGATTAGCACAGTCAACCACAGTTTCGTTTGTTCAATTCGGACAGCCACTCGAAACGCAGCCTACAGTGTTCGTGGATCCTTCAAAAACCTTCCAGACTTTTGTAGGTATTGGCGGGGCAATTACCGATGCATCGGCCGAAACATTTGCAAAGCTCTCAAAGGATAAACAAAAGGAAATACTGCAGAAGTATTACAATCCTGAGTCTGGTATTGGATATACCCTGGCGCGGACCACTATTCACAGCTGCGATTTTTCGAGCGGAAGCTATACGTACGTGGATGAAAATGACGGGGCTTTAAAATCGTTCAGTATAAAGCATGATAAGGAATTCCGTATTCCGCTTATTAAACAGGCTATAGCCGAAGCCGGCGGTAATCTCACATTGTTTGCATCGCCCTGGAGTCCTCCGGCCTGGATGAAAGACAACAATACTATGTTAAAGGGAGGCAAACTCCTGCCTGCATATTACCAAAGCTGGGCCGATTATTTTGTGAAATTTGTAAAAGCTTATGAAGCCGAAGGAATTCCTGTATGGGGATTAACGGTACAGAATGAACCCATGGCTACGCAATCCTGGGAATCATGTATTTATACAGGTGTTGAAGAACGCGATTTTATTAAAAATTTCCTCGGACCAACCCTGAAAAAGGCCGGAATGTCGGATAAAAAACTCATCGCATGGGATCATAACCGCGACCTGATCTACCAGCGTGCAAGCACCGTGCTCGACGATCCCGAAGCTGCAAAATACATCTGGGGAATCGGGTATCACTGGTACGAAAGTTGGACCGGCGGTGGTAATCTTTACGAGAATGTAAAACGGGTAGCCGAAACCTACCCGGATAAAAACCTGATCTTTACCGAAGGCTGTGCCGAGAGTTTTGATATGGCAAAGATAGATGACTGGAAATGGGGCGAAAAATACGGTTTCTCGATGATAAACGACTTCAACAGCGGAACTTGTGCCTGGACCGACTGGAATATACTGCTCGACGAAAAGGGTGGTCCTAACCATGTGGGGAACTTCTGTTTTGCTCCTGTTCATGCCGATACCAAAACCGGCCAGATTTACTACCTCAGTTCATATTACTACATTGGCCATTTTTCGAAATTTATACGCCCGGGTGCAAAACGCATCATCTCTTCTGCTAGCCGGGGCCAACTTCTTACCACTGCGTTTCTCAATCCCGCCGGGAAAATTGTGATTATTGTCATGAACCAGAGTAACGATAATGTGCCTTACAGGCTTTGGATCGAAGGACAGGCAGCCGAAGTTACAAGCCTTTCACATTCGATACAGACACTGGTTGTGGAATAAGAAAACCTCTTTCTCTTCATCAGCTTATACAGGAAGAAGCCGGAAATTTTCCGGCTCCTGTTTTTTTTGAACCTGGCAATTCCTGTTTATTAACGCGTGTTGATGATGCCTCTTTCGGGCTAGATATTTCTCCGGTTAAACTCCCAGGCTCCTGCAATCAGCGATATTACCGAGATCAGGATAAAGAAATAGATTGGGGTTGAAAAGAATGGTATATCTCCAGCCTTTGTCATGCTGAATCCCGAAGAAAATGAGTTTGAATAAGGGTTATACGTGATTATGTTTACAAAATGCCTGCTGTCGCGCAGCAGCCCTGTTATTCCCATAATAATCAACACAGCTATCGGTAACACAATTAATGAAGATCCGATGGCCACCGGGAGCGTAAGGTTTCGCAGGCGCATACCCATCCAGAACTGAAGGGAATAAATAGCCACACAGGAAACGTAGGCCCGCAAAATTATTTTGAAAAGCATACCGTGGTTAAAAGAAACCCCGAAACCAAGTTTCGTCGAGATAAATCCGCAAAGGAATACCGAGCAATAGGCAAATACGAATGTAAGGATAAATGCAGTGCCGATAAAAAACATAATGCCTGTTAATTTCCCGAAATAATAGAGGTGCCTTGGAACAGGCAGTGCCAGTATGTGTTTCAGCATTATGTTTTTATGATCGGTGTTACATGCAAAACTGATGATCAGCACAATGAAAAAGGGAAGGAAAAATGAGGAAATATTTCCTAGATTATTCACCAGGGTTTCGGAGTTTATATCCTTATTGTTCCTCATACTGATCCAGAAAATGCTTACCAGCATTACCGAGCCGAGCGGGTAAATGAGGGTTAACCAGGATGCAAAGGTTCCTTTAAGTTTACTAATCTCGGCCACTACAATGTGCCGGAATATATTAAGCGATTGGTTCATAGGGATTTACTTTCGTTAAGCAGTTGCAGAAATGAGGCTTCGAGGCCCGATGATTCCCTTTCGAAAGAGTATATCGCGATGCCGTTTTCAACTAAAGTCCTGATAATATAGGCTGCATCGGACCGGCTGTTTATATTAACCGACAAGTTCGGGCCTTTTAAATGAGCTTCAAATTTGCCCTCAAGCAGTACCTTAGCTTTTTCTATATTATCCGATTGGATAGTAACTGTTTCTTTGCCCGTAGCCATCCCAAGGAGAGTTTGCATTGAGCCCTGGTAAGCAAGGGTTCCGTTGTTTATTATCGCCACTTCGCTGCAAAGTTTTTCGATTTCGCTTAAAATATGGCTCGACAGCAGAATGGTACAGCTTTGTTCCTGGTTGATCCGCGTTAAAAGCTGCCGCATTTCCATTATTCCGTTGGGATCGAGACCGTTGGCAGGTTCGTCGAGGATAAGCAGTTCAGGTTGGGGAAGCAATGCAATTGCAAGGCTAAGGCGTTGTTTCATACCTGTGGAATATTGCTTTACTGGCCGGTGCGCATCTTTTGTGAGCGAAACTGTATCGATAAGTGAATGTATTGTGCTGAACGGAAGGTTGCGGAGGAGGGCTGTATATTCCAGGTTTTTATATGCATTAAGGTGCTCGAAAAGAGAAGGCGACTCCACCATTGCCCCCGTTCGGCCAAGAATATTCATCTTTCCGGAATTAAGTTCTTCGCCGAAAATTGTAATCATACCCGCCTCGGTATGAAGTAACCCCAGTAATGTTTTAATAGTTGTCGATTTGCCTGCACCATTCGGCCCGAGAAAACCGAAAATGCTTCCAGCAGGAACACGAAGATTTATTTCTTTGAGCACCTTTTGGTTCCCGTAGCTAAAAGATAATGAGTTAGTCCTGATTATAATTTCATCTGTATTATTCATAGGCAACGAAGTATAGTCAATGTTCGGGTTCAAAAATGGTCCTCCTAACAAATGTATTATTCTTTTCTGACCTGAACGAAATGTTGTTTTTAATTATAAAGTAAGAATCGGTTAACAAACTAAAAATTGGTAAGAATATTGTATTGATTAATGCTACTTTACATCAAAAGCCCCGCTCCTTCAGTAGAGGGGTTGGGGTGAGGTCCTGAAATATAAAGAAATCTGACATCTCTTGGGGTGTCCGCATTCCAGGGTTTCCCCGGCCAGGGCCCATGGTTTAATTATCAACCGGGGTAAAACATATCGATATATTTCGTATATTTAGGAATCTAAAACCTAATGTCATGAAAACTATATCAGTACTGATCGTTTCTGTCCTTATGGTTGCCATCTTTTTTACGGCAAATGCCCAGCAATCCACTTCAAAAGTGGGTAACAAACCTGCATCCGTTCCTACTGAAATTACGCCCACTCCAAAAGTTTATGTTTCTCCTGCCGGTTCCGGTTCGGTTATTCCGCCTTTGGAACTTGAGGGGATCGTAGGGGAAATCTATATTGGTTCCGACTGGCCCAAAGGTAATGTTACCCTTCGTAATGGAAGCAACATAGATACTTATTGCCTGCGTTACAATATACTCGACGACCAGATGCAGTTCATCTCAGGAAGCGACACACTTGCATTTGCTTCGCCACAGGAAATCAATAGCTTGTCATTTAACGGGCATACGTTTATTTACGAGGCGTTTCAATGCGAGAACACTATCCGGAAAGGGTACTTCGAGATAATTGAACCAGGAAAGAATAAACTCCTTCTGAAGCGGATTGTGACCTCTGTTCTGGATGAGACTCCTGACCAGCCGGGATTTAAAAAGTATTTTATTGATGAATGCTATTTTATCAGTAAAAACGGGTTACCTGCCAGTAAATTGCTTTGCACCAAAAAAAGTGTGCTTACAGCATTTAACGATCACAGTTCCGAAATGGAGGAATACATGAAGGTAAGCGGGAATAAAGCAAAAACCTCCGACGACCTTAAAAAACTTGTGAGCTATTACAACTCACTCGAATAGCCTGATTTCGAAAACAACGAAAACTACTACCTTTGCCGGTAAATATTCCCGGTTTGAACCACGTTTTCCCTGAGTCCCGTTTTCGCACATTAATGGAGCCCCTGGCAGCATGCAACATTTGCCCCCGTAATTGTAATTCGGACAGGCTGAATGGTGAAACGGGTATCTGCGGAAGCAATGCAGGCTTTAATATCAGTTCAATAACCCTGCACCAGGGCGAAGAGCCTGTAATCAGCGGTCCGGTAGGTATTTGCAATGTGTTTTTCAGCCGGTGTAATCTTTCCTGCATCTTCTGCCAGAATTACCAGATCAGCACCAACCGCGGTGTTGTAAATGAAAGGGAACTACAACTTGAGGAAGTTGTTGATTCGATTACCCGCCTGCTCGACAAGGGGTGCCATGCGGTTGGGTTTGTTTCGCCTTCGCATTATATTCCTCATGTCAAACTAATCATCGAAGCTATACGCACCGAAGGGTATAACCCGGTATTTGTATATAATTCTAATGGTTACGATAAGGTTGAACAATTAAGGGAACTGGAAGAATATATCGATATTTACCTTCCTGATTACAAGTATTCGGACAGTATTCTTAGTAAGAAATTATCGAAAGTGCCACATTACAGGGAGGATGCACTTATGGCTATCAAAGAAATGTACCGGCAGAAAGGATCAACCCTGATAATGAACGAAATGGGGTTTGCCGAA
>CAISRK010000391.1 GCA_903887815.1 uncultured Bacteroidales bacterium
AGATTTCAGACGATTTAATCTGGAGTATCCTGATCAATCACCTTCCAAAACTTAAAACTGAAGTTCATAATTTATTGAACTAATAAAGACTACGCTCCATAACTTAGGCTTCATTTGGCGGCTTTTCGTGGTCCTACATCAGGCCATGTTGCCCATTGCTGGCGTACATCTCTGATGCGTGACCGTACAGACGTGTATGCCATTATAAGTAAAAAGCCGGCAAAAACCGGCTTTTCACTTATCAGTAAGTCATAATACTATTTTGCGTATTTAAATTCCTTACCAAGGTAACGTGCGCTGGTACCCAGTATCTCTTCGATACGGAGCAGCTGGTTGTACTTGGCTATACGGTCGGTACGGCTGGCCGAACCAGTCTTGATAAGGCCTGTATTAAGCGCTACTGCCAGGTCGGCAATGGTTGTATCTTCGGTTTCGCCTGAGCGGTGGCTCATAACGGCTGTGTACGAATTGCGGTATGCCATGTTAACGGCATCAATGGTTTCGGTAAGCGTACCAATCTGGTTCACCTTGATAAGGATTGAGTTGGCCACGCCTTTATCAATACCCATCTGGAGACGCCTTGTGTTGGTTACGAACAAATCGTCGCCTACAAGCTGAACTTTCTTGCCCATAACGTCGGTCATCAGTTTCCATCCGTCCCAGTCGTCTTCGGCCATGCCGTCTTCGATCGAGATGATAGGATATTTATCGGTCCAGTTTTTCCAGAAATCAACCATTTGCGAAGGGGTAAGTTTTTCGCCTGTCGATTTTTTGAGGTGGTACATTTTTTCGTCTTCGATGAAATACTCGCTCGAAGCTGGGTCGAGTGCAATAAATACATCCTGTCCCGGTTTGTAGCCGGCGTTTTCGATAGCCTGAAGAATAACCGTGATAGCTTCTTCGTTCGATTTGAGGTTAGGAGCGAAACCGCCTTCGTCGCCTACGTTAGTCGAATAACCGCCTTTTTTAAGAACGGCGCTGAGGCTGTGGAAAACTTCGGCACCCATACGCAGTCCTTCGCGGAAATTAGGAGCGCCAACAGGCATAATCATAAATTCCTGGAAGTCGATGCTGTTGTCGGCATGCGATCCGCCGTTGATGATGTTCATCATTGGGATAGGAAGGGTGTTGGCATTAACACCACCCACGTACCTGAAAAGGTAGCTGCTCGATTCCTGTGCTGCTGCATTGGCAACTGCAAGCGAAACGCCCAGTATTGCATTTGCACCCAGGTTCGATTTGTTAGGGGTACCGTCGAGTTCGATCATTTTGGCGTCGATCTCGTTCTGTTCGGTTACGAAGTAGCCTTTTAATTCTTCGGCCAATACCTTGTTCACGTTCTGAACGGCTTTAAGTACACCTTTTCCTTTGTAAATGGCTTTGTCGCCGTCGCGAAGCTCGCAGGCTTCGTGTATACCGGTTGATGCACCTGATGGAACAGCTGCACGGCCCATAACGCCGTTTGATGTGAATACGTCTACCTCAACGGTAGGATTGCCGCGCGAATCAAGGATCTGTCGGCCGGTGATGTTTACTATCTGACTCATGTTTCTATATGTTTTGTAAGAGTTCTTTTCTTTTTAGGAGATATCTTTCTTCTTGACAGGATGTTTCTGGTTGCTGGTGGCTGGCAGCTGGTGGCTAATTACCAGTGACTAGTGACCAGGAACCAGTGACGAATTATTCACAAATAGCCTTAAGATGATGAATCGTCCCTTTTAAAATGGTAAAAGGATAAAGCAAAGTAACCTTCACCTTATCCTCTTAATTAATTCATTACCTGAATTTTAATTATTTTTCTTCCGTTTCGGTATCCGTTGTTTCTTCTTCAACCTGATTTTCGACAGTTTCGTCCGTTTCTGCAACAACTTCTTCAACCTTTTCGGCAGCTTTGGCTTTAGGCGCTTTTTCGGGAGCTACGGTTTCGGCTTCGCCAGCTTTTTTACCAGCAGGTTTACGGCGGCGTGTAGCTTTCTTGGCAGCTGATTCTTTTACGCTGAGGAGGTTATCGTTATAGTCGACCAGTTCGATGATACACATGTCGGCATTATCACCCAGGCGGAAGCCTGTTTTGAGTATACGAACATATCCGCCCGGACGGTCAGCCACTTTTACCGAAATCTCGCGGAAGAGCTCAGTTACTGCTTCTTTATCCTGCAGGTAGCTGAATACTACACGGCGTGAGTGTGTTGAATCTGTTTTAGCGCGTGTGATCAATGGTTCTACGTATCCACGAAGAGCCTTTGCTTTGGCGATGGTAGTACTGATACGTTTATGTTTGATCAGCGAGCTTGCCATATTGGAAAGCATTGCTGCGCGATGAGTACTGGTACGTCCCAGGTGATTTATTGATTTCTGATGTCTCATTTTCGCTTATTCCTTATCTAATTTGTACTTGGCAACATTCATTCCGAATTCCAGTCCTTTGGTCTTTACCAGGTCTTCGAGTTCGGTGAGCGACTTTTTACCGAAATTGCGGAATTTCAATAAGTCGTTTTTATTAAA
>CAISRK010000392.1 GCA_903887815.1 uncultured Bacteroidales bacterium
ATCACTACTGTCCGGTTATAAGTCAAACAATTTCAATTGATTAGGGTCTTCTAATGCAGATAAATTGTAGTTGTTGCTTGTAAATAGTTCATTTATAGGTACTTTCTCAAATAGAGATAGGCTGAAAATCTGTAATAAAGTGTAGAGACTATACTCAGTTTTTAGCTTTTTCTTGATAATTGCGACGAGCAAGTAAGAGCATATGGCTATCCAGATCTGACTGAATACCGCATTACTACTGGTGCCATAAAAGTTTTTGATCCGAAGATGCTGTTTGATCCATTTGAAAAACAGTTCAATCTTCCAACGTTCTTTGTATAACTGTGCAATAATGAAAGCTTCGTGCTCAAAGTTGTTGGTCAAAAAGACATAAGTATTCCCGGTTTCAGCATCAAAATACTTTATTCTCCGTATCAATTCAGGATAATCTTTGCTGGCGTAAAATCCGGTAAGCCTTACAGATTGATCGCAACGCAGACCACAAACTTTATCGACAGGGCGGCTATAGACTCTTTTACAAGCCATGTTGGTCTTTGCCCTTGTGACAAAGAATCCCTTCTTCTGATTGATATTGTAAAGTCTTTCATAATCAATATAGCCCATGTCCATGACGTAAATTGCGCCAGGTTCTATTTCAATCAGATCAAGGACATTGACATCATGACACAATCCATCGGTAATCTCGATAAAGGTGGGGATAGAACCACGCAAGTCCAGAAGGGTATGCATTTTTACGGCACCCTTTGCTTTTCGGAACTTTGCCCACGGGAAAAGGTTTAGGCACAAATCGATGGTCGTACTGTCAAGGGCATAAGCCATATTGTCGATATCAAGCAGAAAATCATTGTCTGATCTATATAGGCGTCTGGCCTCCTTGATCAATACTTGAGCAAAGTCTGCATAAATGCGCCAGTTTCTATTTTCATTTGCTTCGGAAAGAGTTGATTTTGAAACGGGGTGTTTGATGCCACAGTGATATAGTTTAGCGGATAAAGCTATCAGACAGGCTTCAATGTCCCGAAGGCTTTCACGATATGTAAGCTGTGCAAAGCTCATGACGTAAAAGTGTTCCCGACAAGTAAACGTTCTTACACGATAATTACCATTATAAGCATCAACACATTTGTTAAACTCATACTCAGGTAAAAATGACATTAGTTGTGAAAAAACAGTCTTCCCTTGGTTCATGGACTTGCGTATTAATACCGCAAAGATCAAAAATCAAGAATTCAAATCGAAAAATCAAAGAATGCACCTCTGATCCTTTATTTATAAGGGATTCAGCGGGTATTGTAATTTCTTAACCGGACAGTAGTGGGGCAAAATGAATGTTCTATAAAGTTTCGTACTCCTGAGTAAAACATGAAAATGAGGTGAATGTTTAGTGTTACCTGAAAAGGCCCAGGCTAATAAGTACTTCACGTAAAACTCTGGCTGGTTAACAACATGGGATTACGTCGGTAATCCGGGACAGGGATATCAACTTACGCGGTGATTCCTGAAACACTTTCCATCCCAAACCGGAACGACTTCAGAAGTATTCAGGCGGAAACAATGATCGAGGTCCTGATGCAATCCCAAATTAAGCAGCCTTTTGTAATGACTTCCGGCTCCTGCATTCGACGTAAGATTATCTTTCATCCCCAGCCAGAGTGTAATTGCAGCAAGTGAAGCATCTGCAGTGTATTCAAACTTACCTGTACTGATAAGCAATTCGATAATTGCTCCGGCACAGAGTGTATCTTCGAGACTGATTGTATTTTCCCATCCTGAACAAAGAATAACCACATCCTTTTCCTGAAGGCCGATCCAGCTACATACAGCCTCCAGGTTAACAAAAGCTGCTGTTACAATTCGTGAACAGCTTTTTGCTTTTTCAATGGCCTGGGTTCCGTTTGTGGTTGAGTAAGCCAGTACTTTACCATGCAGATCAGTTTTCCGGAAAGCAACCGGGGAATTTCCAAAATCGGCAAAACCGACCTTTTTACCGTTGCGCTCTGCAGCCGTAAGAAATCCATTTTGTTTGTATTCCAATAGTTTATCCAGGCCGGGTAAAGGAATTATCTCACTAACTCCGCTATCGAATGCAGCACAGAAAGCCGATGTTGCCCGAAGTACATCTACTACCACAACAATATGACTGCCGGTGGTTATTTTATTATCGAAAAGCAATGGCGAAAGGCAAACTTCGATTGTATTCATAGGACATCCATTATAAACAAGCGCAGCACAAATTTACATTATGCTGCGCAGGTATTTGAATAAATCATTTCGGGTTAACCTTTGTAAAAAGGCATTTTAACCACAACAGCCTTGAGCGCTTTATCGCGGATACTGATAAATATTTCGCTTCCCGCTTTCATAAAAGTTGTGGGAACATAAGCCATGCCTATACCCTTTTTAACTGATGGCCCCATGGTGCCGCTTGTAACAACACCGATTTTATTGCCTTCGGCGTCAACAACATCGTATCCGTGGCGAGGCACCCCTTTATCAATCATTTCGAAGCCAACCAGGCGACGCGAGGTTCCTTCGGTTTTCTGCCTGAGAAAAATATCTTTGTTAATAAAATCCTTGCTATCGGTAAATTTGGTTATCCAGCCAAGTCCGGCTTCGATAGGCGATGTAGTATCATCGATATCATTGCCATAGAGGCAGAAACCCATTTCGAGGCGCAGAGTATCGCGTGCAGCAAGGCCAATAGGTTTGATACCAAATTCAGCCCCGGCTTCCATAACAGCATCGTAAATTTTTGCTGCATCTTCGTTGGCCATATAGATTTCACAACCGCCCGAACCAGTATAACCGGTGGTGGCAAAAATCACATTTTTCACTCCTGCAAAATCGAGTTTCTTAAACGTGTAATACTCCATATCGGTAACAGGAGTAGCAGTTAGTTTCTGCATAGCCTTCAAGGCAAAAGGACCCTGGACCGCAAGTTGTGCAATTTCGTCGGAGGCATTGTAAAGTTCGGCACCCGCTTTATTCTGGCTAACCATCCATTCCCAGTCCTTCTGCATATTCGATGCATTTACAACCAAAAGGTACGTAAGATCATCGACCTTGTAAACGAGCAAATCGTCAACGATGCCGCCTTTACCGTTAGGAAGGCATGAATACTGTACTTTCCCGTCGAAAAGAACCGAAGCGTCGTTTGTAGTAACATACTGAATAAATTCGAGTGCGTTGGGACCTTTCACCCATATTTCGCCCATGTGCGAAACATCAAAAACGCCTAATTTGGTGCGCACGGTTTCATGCTCATCGTTTATGCCCGAAAACTGTATAGGCATATTGTACCCGGCAAATGGAAGCATCTTTGCCCCAAGCGCCTCATGAATGTGTGTAAATGCAGTATTTTTCATTTTTATATAGTTAAAATGTTGATTTAAATTCGGCGAAGAACAATATCAGCAGGCTTTCCGGCGTTTTTATCCTGATCAGGTTCTTAATGCTGTAGTATACGGCAAAAGTAAGAAAATGGTATCATGTTGA
>CAISRK010000393.1 GCA_903887815.1 uncultured Bacteroidales bacterium
CAATTATTTTTTTTAATTCTATTTCTTTTTGAAGCCTATTTCTTATTGGCCATTGAACCGGTTGGTTCCGGTTTGGAGGTTCAGTCCTTATCTGGTATTATCATTTTAGCAATAACTTCTTTTAGTATGGCCCTGATTTCACCATTACCTGTTTACCAGGGTGCCGGAAAATATGTTTCGGATAAACAAAAGAGTGTATCGTTATTTATAACACATATTCATGAAAGTAACTATTTCAGTTCAGTATTTTCGGTTACTGCAAATACTGAAGAAATGAAAAACAGATCTTTTAATACGGCCAGCGAGGAAATAAATTCCGGTGTTTTAAACTTAATCCATTTCCCGTCTGCTCCCTTTCATAACCCTTCTTCTTTTTTTAACCGTGCCGTTGAATCTTCAAAAGTTCAACCGTTTTCGGGAGTACGCTTTTTTGCCCAACTGAAATATTCAGCCATTTTTGGCGTCAATACATATACCATCCAAAGCACAAACTTTAAAGCAGCTCAAACATGCCTTAACCTGAAAAGTCCAGACACTAAACCTACCGGAACTCTCAATATGTTTAATGGTTTAATACTTGATTTCGTCACGAAATTTAGATTAATTAAACAAAAAACATATTCAGTTGTTTGTAGCTACTAAGTATTTTTTTGATAATGAAACGAACTAACCCACATATTAACCAACCAAATCATGTAACTATGAAGAGAAGGCTGAAAACAATTTATTGCTTTATTGTTTAAGGTATTCATTTGCTGCTGGTTGCAGTATGTGAAACACGACAAATGACATCCGCCCCTGGCGGTAAAAACTAAAAAACCGGGAAGTAGTCCATTTAGCAAAATAGGTTTCCGGTATAAATGAATCAGTTATTTTTCAACTTATGAATCGATACAACAACTTAATAAATTTAAAAAACACATCTATGAGAAAAATTGTACGTATTACAAAAGCATTTACCTTGCTGGTAGTGCTTTTATGTATGTCATCATTTGTGCAGGGTGCTACTAAATACTGGCGGACAACAGTTACCACCACCGGTTCATGGGCAACCGCTACAAACTGGAGTAGTACCTACCCAGCTTATACGGCTACCACAGTACCTGCAGCTGGTGATGATGTATTCCTGAACACCACAATGACAGGAAGTATTACAGCTATGCCTACCATCTCGCTCAACAGTCTGACGGTAAATGCAACTGATGTAATGATTGAAGCCGCTACAACAGGAAACACATTAACCATTACAACAACTCTTCTAGTTGCTAGTGGTTCAACACTAACACTTGGGGCTAGCGGAGTTCGAGTAGTATTTACTTTGGATGGTACGGGAACAGTAAATGGGGACATCGCTTTCGACGGTGGCTCTACTGTCCGAAACTTTACGGTAAATGGTACACTCATTGTTAATGTAGGAGGTAGAATATATGACCCGGCTTTATCAGCGGGTACTGCGTTTATTGTCAGTCCTGGTGCCACAATGAAGATTGGCAATCCTGGCGGTATTGGATTACTCACCACAGCTGATGCAACGGTTGCTGTTAATTTTGGAGGATCGTATTCCTATTCTACAGCTGCTAATTACGAATATATTGGAACGGCTGCCCAGGTGACAGGTGCAGGCCTTACAGGTGCTAATAACCTGACAATTAATAACACTTTGGGTGTAACGCAAACCGCCGCAACAGTTACCGTAACCGGCACACTTACATTTACGGCAGGCAGGTACATTACAGGCGCTAACACTTTGGCCCTTGGCAATGCAGCTCTTATTTCTGGAGCCGGTGCAGGAAAATATGTTAATGGCAGTCTGCGCTGGAATATTCCTACCGGAGCAACGTCAAGAATTTTCCAGATTGGTGATGCTACAACGTATGCACCTGCTACAGTAAATTTTGCAAGTGTAACTGTTGCCGGAACTATGCTCGGCACAACCACAGGAACGGTTCATCCAAACCTGGCAACCTCAGGACTCAGTACTTCGAAATATGTTGACCGTTACCATACCTTAACCAATACGGGTATTACATTCACCACTGCAACGGTTCAACTTTTCTGGGATGCCACTGATCTGGTTGGCTCACCTACCACTGCCAACTTTATTGTAGGTAAATATACTCCATGGACCTTACCCTCGGTTACGAGTCCTCTTGCAACCAGTATAATTGCAAACGGCATAACCTCATTCAGCGACTTCGCTGTTGGTGAACCCGCTGCACCTTCCTGCTCCTTAACACGGACATCACTTCCCGCAACAACCTCGCAAACGGTTTGTGTTAATACAGCTATAACCAATATTACCTATTCAACCACCGGCGCCACCGGCGCAACGGTTACCGGATTACCAACCGGAGTAACAGGCAGCTGGGCCTCCAATGTGGTTACTATTACAGGAACGCCTACAGTTTTTGCAGGTAGTCCTTATAATTATACAGTAACTTTATCGGGTGGCGGTTGCAGCAATACTGCAACGGGATCCATAACGGTTACTTCACCAGCTGATATAACAGTAAGCAATGTAGGACCTATAACTGATGCAGGATTAAACTGCACTGAAAATGTTACTTTTGGTGTCGGTACAAATGTTACCCTCAATTCGGGAACTGCCCCTGTAACCTATACTTACAGTAAATTTCCTGGTTTCATACCATCAATCGGAACCGGCGCTGCATTCTCTACTGGTGCAACAACAGTTTATATGAGAGCATCAAATGGCTGTGGCAACAACGATAAAACTTTTACGGTAACAGTTACAGGGCCGATTACTGATGTAACCCCAAATCCCGATGTGTATTACTGTACAATGGCTGCTGCTCAGGGTTCTGCAGTATCAGGCGATATACTGCATTTCCCCGATGGACTCGATATACGCCCCGAATCTATAAATTCAGGTGGTGGAAAAACATTTACATATAACGCAGGCAACAGCCCTGGTTGTGTTACAGTTGCTGGTATTGCTTTGGTTCCTGCCGATGTAATGGCCATTGAAATAAACGGAACAACTGCATGTACGCTTTACGACCAGTGGAAAGTTTTAGGACCTCCAGGCTCGGTAAGCTTAGGTGGTGCTACCCTTACTGTAACAAGAGGATATGTGCCAACTGTAGGCGATGTGGTAACAATCATCGATAACGATGCAGCTGATGCAGTCACGGGCACTTTTGCCTCAGGAGCTTCAGTGGTTGATAACCTGGGTAATACCTGGAATATCAACTATACAGGTGGAACAGGGAATGATGTTACACTTACCCTTATTGCCGGCGCACCTATTATAGGTATTGTAGCTACTCCTGCAGCTTTATGCTCGGGTGCTTCGCTCACGTCAGCCTTATTGCCTACCCCATCAGTTACTGGTGCGGGAATCACCCTCCAGGGCTGGCAGATAGAGACCAATTTAAGCACCAACGTGTATACCTCGCTCACCCTGCCGTATACAGTAGCTTATGCTGACAACGGCAAGCGTATCCGATATTTTGCCACCAACGGTTTTGGTACGAGTTACAGCAACCTTGTAACCCTGACAGTCCACAACAAGCCATACCTTGATGCTATCACTACTCCCG
>CAISRK010000394.1 GCA_903887815.1 uncultured Bacteroidales bacterium
ACCTGCCCGGTTATGTTTTAATCGAAGCTGTTCTTACCGGTGAGATACCACACATTATTCGCAATATTCCTGGCGTATTAGGTTTTCTTGGCTCGAAAGATCAACCTGTACCCTTGAGACAAGCCGAAGTAAACCGAATATTAGGCAAGGTCGATGAGCTCTCCGAGCAAGGCGCCGAGTTCAGTATTCCTTTCATTGTTGGCGAAACGGTTACAGTCACTGACGGACCATTCAACAGTTTCAGCGGAGTCATTGAAGAAATCAATGAGGAAAAGAAGAAACTGAAAGTAATGGTTAAAATCTTTGGCCGTAAAACTCCTTTGGAACTTTCGTTTACACAGGTTGCAAAAGAAGTATAGATAGTTATCAGTTTCCGCAAGTACAAATCCTTTAAGAAAACAACAAAATGGCAAAAGAAGTTGCTGGATTAATTAAACTGCAAATTAAAGGTGGCGCGGCTAATCCTTCACCTCCGGTAGGACCTGCATTAGGTTCGAAGGGTGTGAATATTATGGAGTTCTGTAAACAGTTCAACGCACGTACACAGGACAGGGCCGGTAAGGTTACTCCTGTTGTGATTACTGTATACAAGGACAAGTCGTTCGATTTTATCGTTAAAACGCCTCCTGTTGCCGTTCAACTCCTTGAAGCGACTAAGCTGAAAAGCGGATCGGCCGAACCAAACCGTAAAAAGGTAGGTTCAGTTACGTGGGACCAGGTCAAAGAAATTGCCGAAGGCAAAATGGAAGACCTTAACTGTTTCACTCTCGATTCAGCAATGCGCATGGTAGCTGGTTCAGCCCGTAGTATGGGCATTACCGTTCAAGGCGAATTTCCAAATATGTAAAGCTGATCCGAAGATCAGGCTTTCATGAATTAAAATGTGTTATTACCATTAACCTTACGTGAAATGGCTAAACTGACAAAAAATCAAAAACTGGCTTTAGCTAAATACGACAAGGACGCTACTTATACACTAGCTGATGCTGCACGTATTGTCAAAGACATTACTACTTCAAAATTCGACGCTTCTGTTGATATTGATGTACGTCTTGGAGTTGACCCGCGAAAAGCCAACCAGATGGTTAGAGGTATTGTTACCTTGCCGCATGGAACCGGGAAAACTATTAGTGTTCTCGTGCTCTGTACTCCTGAGAAGGAAGAAGAAGCAAAAGCTGCCGGAGCTGATTATGTAGGACTTGACGAGTACATCCAGAAGATTAAAGAAGGCTGGACCGACGTTGACGTTATTATTACTATGCCTAGCATTATGCCCAAAGTGGGTGCTCTTGGCCGCATATTAGGTCCCCGCGGCCTTATGCCAAACCCCAAGACCGGCACCGTTACTATGGATGTAGGCAAAGCTGTGCAGGAAGTGAAAGCCGGTAAAATCGACTTTAAAGTCGATAAATTCGGAATCATTCATGCCGGTATTGGCAGGGTATCTTTCGAACAGGATCAACTTATCGATAATGCCAAAGAATTACTGGCTACCATCGTTAAACTGAAACCCTCTTCAGCTAAAGGTACTTATGTAAAAAGCGTCTTCATGTCAAGTACGATGAGTCCTGGTGTACGTATCGATGAAAAATCGGTCAAATAGAAATTCCGGTAACAATAAGTACTTGATCTTTAAAGAACAAAAATCGCTATGAAAAGAGAAGACAAGAGTCAACTTATAGACACCCTGACAGAACAACTGCAAGCTGCCAAGTATCTGTACATTACAGATATCTCAGATATGAACTCTGAGAATACCAGCAAGCTTCGCCGCCTTTGTTTTAAAAGGGATGTAGAGTTGGTCGTAGTTAAAAACTCATTGCTCCAGAAAGCAATGGAAAAGTCCGGTAAGGACTTTGGGACTCTGTACGATGTTCTGAAAGGTCACAC
>CAISRK010000395.1 GCA_903887815.1 uncultured Bacteroidales bacterium
ATCAGCAAAAGAGATTGTGATTGCATCCATTGATCGTGGGAGCGTTTTTCAGCGAGCTATACTTTCTAGCATCCAATTATTGGCATCCACAAGAGTTCTGATTAATTTGAGCCTGTGAGTTTATCAGCAGACCCTAATTATTTGTTAACTAATGCATTCCGCGCCATTTAACTTCCTAATTTTGAAACTGTGAAGAAAAGAACCTTTCTTATCATTGTTTCCATTACAGGCATAGCGCTTGCCGGAATTATTTTTATCCAGTTTTACTGGATCAGAAACGCTGTCCTATTGCAGGAGGAGCAATTCAACAGCCGGGTGACACTGGCCCTGAAAGGCACAGTCAATCAAATGTATGAGTGCAAAGGCGATACATGCAGCGAAGGGCTTTTCTGCAAATCGGATTGCAGGCGGCAGGATGGCATACAGGCCAGCGGCATCAACATCGATGCCCTTAAACCTATGATCCAGAAGGAATTCTCGGAAGTGGGCCTTAAAGGGCCTTATGTGTATGGGATTTTTACCCCCGGTGCAGTGAGGGCTGAATATATTTCGAAACACGGTTTCGAAAAACAGCTGCTGCAATCGAAACATATAAGCTCCTTGTCATGCATATTCAAGAATGATCAGAAAGTACTCGGCGCCTGGTTTCCGGATGAACGCAGCCGGGCATTCGGAAATATTTTCTGGTGGCTTGTGCTCTGCTTCATTTTGCTTATTGTGCTGGTAGCCGGTTTTATTTTCAATATTTACTCTTTCCTGCGGCAGAAGAAAATCTCGGAAATGAAAAGCGATTTTGTGAATAACATTACCCACGAATTCAAAACCCCGATTGCAACCATATCACTTGCAAGCGAAATGCTTCTGAATCCATCGGTCCTGAAATCCGAAGACAAAGCGCGCAAGTATGCCAATATAATTTACGATGAAAATATACGGCTAAAAAACCAGGTGGAACAAGTCCTGCAGCTCACTATTCTCGATCGTGGCACCTACAGCCTGAACCTCGAATCGCTCGATTTGCACCAGCTCATCACGAAAATTACCGAAGGGTTCCAGTTACTGGTCAATGAGCGAAACGGCTCACTCCGGCTGCAGCTGGATTCGGTGAATCATACGGTATATGCCGATATTATGCATATCGAAAACATTATTGCTAACCTCCTCGATAATGCCAACAAATATTCACCTGCTGAACCGGATATCACGATTAGCACTTTCAGCCGCAACGACCACATTGTTGTTGCTGTTGAAGATAAAGGCATTGGAATAAGTGCAAAAAACCAGAAGCATATCTTCCGCAAGATGTACAGGGTTCATACAGGCAACCTCCACAATGTGAAGGGCTTTGGATTGGGATTGTTTTATGTAAAAAGCCTTATCGAAGCACACAATGGTTTTGTATACCTGCACAGCGAACCCGGCAAGGGAAGCCGTTTCGAAATATCATTGCCGCTCGACCACCTTGGCGTAATTTCAAAAAATCATAAACCTGATGAAAGTTAAAATTCTGCTGGTTGAAGATGATCTCAACCTGGGCGATGTGCTTCGCGATTACCTCGAACTCCAGGAATATGAAGTTGAACGTGCATTGGACGGAGCCGAAGGCCTTAAACGCTTTATTACTCAGGCATTCGATCTGCTCATCCTCGATGTCATGCTTCCACGAAAGGACGGGTTTACACTTGCAAAAGAAATCCGTGTGATGAATCCGCAGGTTCCTATCATTTTTCTGACTGCCCGTGGGCAAATGGAAGACCGTATTACCGGTTTTAAAGCCGGCTGCGACGATTACATTTCAAAGCCCTTCAGCAGCGAAGAGCTTGAATTACGCATCAGCGCAATATTGCGCCGAAGCCGTCAGCCTGGCGATACGGCAAAGCAGGATGAGTTGCTGTCGGATGGCGTTTTTGCCCTTGGAAAGTATACTTTCGATCTTACTAACCACCAGTTGCGTATTGCAGATAAAAGAATAAGCCTTACAACCAAGGAAGTTGAACTGCTGCGGGTTTTATACAGTCATAAAAACCAGCTTATTACGCGGGAGAAAACACTCAAGGCCGTGTGGGGTAGCGATAACTATTTCATTGGCCGCAGCATGGATGTATTTATCACCAAGCTTCGTAAATACCTGAAAGACGATCCTGATATTTCGATTGTAAATGTACACGGTACAGGTTTCAGGCTCGAGGTGAAAGAGTAAACCGGCAAACGCCTAAATCCCGTTTTATGACAATTGAACAACTTCAGCAAACCATCGATAAGTGGATTACAACCACGGGTGTACGATATTTTAACGAACTTACAAATACTGCATTACTGATGGAAGAAGTGGGCGAAGTGGCCCGCATCATGGCACGAAGGTATGGTGAGCAGAGCGAGAAAGAATCGGATAAAGATGCCGACCTTGCTGATGAAATGGCTGATGTAATGTTTGTGCTGGTTTGCCTGGCTAACCAAACAGGCATCGATCTTACTGCTGCATTGGAGAAAAACCTCCTCAAAAAAACCATCCGCGATAAGGACCGGCACCGCCTTAATCCAAAATTATAGATATTACTGCCCATCATCCAAAATCACATTTCACACTTTGCACCTCAATTCAAAGGATCGTGATTTCCACTTACTGATTTGATGAATTCAATGCAGGATCGCAGAGTATTAATTATTTACTCTAAATTTGCACGCCGCTGAATCACTTGATGTGATTTGAATCGTGAAAACCAAACACCTTTATGGAAATAAAATACCCGATTTACAACCGTTCATTTACCGGGAACGAGAAAAAATATGTACTAGATTGCATCGATTCAACCTGGATATCGTCGCGCGGGAGCTATATCGAAAAGTTTGAACACAAATTTGCCGAATACACAGGCGCAACCCATGCCACAGCTGTAAATAACGGCACCGCCGCCCTTCACCTTGCCTTGATGGCCCTCGGCATAGGGTATGGCGACGAGGTCATTGTGCCTGACTTTACCTATATCGCAACCGCTAATGCAGTAAAATACACCCATGCAACACCCGTTTTTGCTGATGCACTCAGCCATAACTGGCAGATTGACCCGGCCGAAATAAAACGGAAAATCACGGCACGCACCAAAGCCGTTATTGTGGTTCACCTTTATGGGGCAGCCTGCAATATGGATGAAATTGTTTCGATATGCAAAGAACATAAGTTGTATCTGATTGAAGACTGTGCCGAAGCTATTGGCACCATTTATAAAGGAAAGCATGTTGGAACTTTCGGCGATATTTCCGCTTTCAGCTTTTTCGGAAATAAAACAATCACCACCGGTGAAGGCGGAATGGTTATATCCGATTCGAAAGAACTGATCGAAAAGGCATTCCATATTAAAAACCAGGGAGTAACTTCAAAGGTATACTGGCATGATGTGCTGGGGTATAACCTCAGGATGACCAATATCTGCGCAGCAATCGGGCTTGCCCAGCTTGAACACATCGATGAAATACTTGCAAATAAACTCAGGGTGGCAAATGCATATCGCGAAGCTTTCAGGGATTCAGCCGTCGAGATGCACAAACAGGAAGAAGGCACCCTGCATTCCTACTGGATGGTTTCGATTCTGATCGAAAAAGCCGATTTACGCGAACCACTGGCTAGGTATATGCGCGAACATGGAATCGACTCACGCCCGTTGTTTTATCCCTGTCATATTATGCCTGTGTATGCCGAAACCAACGATGGAGACTTCCCTGTTACCGATCAGCTCAGCTACAGGGGATTGAACCTGCCAAGTTTCCCTGAACTTACCAATGAGGATGTAAAATATATAGCGGGAACAATACTTGATTTTTTAAAAGACAACGCCGAGTAAAAGCTATTTTTAGATAATTAATGGGATTAAGGAGATTGAATGGATTGACTGACTTTCAGGAAATAATTCAGCAATGTGAAAATTCGGCAATTTGAAAATTTGAAACTTGAAACTCTGATCCCGATAGCTATCGGGACTGAAACCCTGAAACCAGAAACCCTGATACTCTGGAACTTTCCAAACTCTCATTTTAAAAAGATTAACAAATGACCAAAGCCCGCGTATTAGTTGACCTCGACAGGCTGAAAGATGTTACAACGGGGCTGGGACAGGTTGCCTATCATTTTGGAAATACATTATCACAGGTTGAGGATGACCTGCTTCATTTCACCTTCCTTGTGCCTGAAAAATTTATAGGATATTTTGGCGACAAGGTTGATTATGAAATTGTATCTGCAAAACGCAGGTTGTTCCCTTCACTTTGCCCGAAATATGATCTCTGGCATACCATCCACCAGGATTCGAACCTGTATCCCTGGAAGCAGACCCCCTATTTATTAACCATAAACGACCTCAACTTCCTGGGAGAGAAATCCCCGGCAAAAGCTAAAAAACGGCTCAATATTCTTCAACGAAAAATTGACCGTGCAGTTGCCATTACCTGCATTTCTAAATATTCCGCCAACGAAGTTCAAACCAACCTGGCTACCTGGAAAACCCCGGTTCATGTAGTTTATTGTGGTGTTGAAGTCGAGGAATTCCCTGGAACAGCTAAGCCATCGTTCGCTCCCGATGGCGACCTGCTTTTTTCGATAGGGGTAATTCAACCCAAGAAAAATTTCATGGTATTGCTCGAATTCATGAAAAACATTCCCGCAAACTACAAACTTGTTATTGCAGGTAATAAAGCGGGTACCTACTCTACTGAACTCGAAACCAGGATTGAAGAACTCGGCCTCAAAGACCGTGTATTCCTGCCTGGGAAAATTTCGGATGCTGACAAATACTGGATGTATGTGAACTGCAAGGCCGTTTTGTTCCCGTCGAAATTCGAAGGAATGGGCTTCCCGCCTGTCGAAGCCATGAGGTTCGGTAAACCTGTTTTCGCTTCCACTCTTTCGAGCATCCCCGAAGTCAGCGGCAACAAGGCTTACTATTGGGAAGATTTCGACCCGGCATATATGGCTGACTTCTTTTCGAAAAACATATCAGCCTTTTACAGCAATCCCTTGCTGCCGGATATTTTACGCGAACATTCAATGAAATATACCTGGGACGAAACTACGCGCACCTATTTGAAACTGTATAAATCGATACTGTTTAACAGGTCTTTATAAAAACTACCTGCAAAAACCTTCCATACAAAGTTTGCTTGCCACATTGTAAGCTTCATCCAGCCTTGATTTGAAAAGTTCCGGCAGCGAACGGTATTTCAGAATCAGGTCCTGGTCTGTTTCATCAAGCCGGTCAAAAAACATTCCAAGCAATTCGACCCTTATTAGGCAGTCGTGCCAATGACCGGCAGCCACTTCGATTTCGCGGAGCGAGGGTATTGATATTTTATCGAATTCAAAAGAAGGATAACTGTGATGAACCATACTGTATATATAGCGCATTTTCTTCGTTATGGTCCTTAGGTTATGCAGGTTCGTATCACTAATATCAACACCTGATAATTTATAAGCGCGCGTATACAGGGATTGCAATGCCCGGGTGGCGCTTTTCAAAATAGCATCATCGTCGGCCCGGGCAAGTATATTACTGGTTTCGCGATGCCTGTCATGCATTAATGGCAGCGACCCATGCACCTTCCGTCTTTCGCCAAATTGCCGGATCCGCTTTTTCTCACGCTTAATAAGCCAGGCTTCAAATTCCGATAAGTTGTACCCATCGTTCTCTTCAAATTCAGCCAGCATTTTTATCTGAACCTGCGAATCCCGGAGCTCACCAGCTATTTTAAACAGTTGTTTCAAATCCTTGTTTAGATTCCGCTCACGGCTCTCACCTTCCGGCAAAAGGTATGCAGAAAGCACATCAAAAGCCCTGAGTTTCTTAATACCAAGTCTCAACTGGTGTACCAGTTCCGGGTCAGGATCAGCCACAAAGCCTTCATAACAGCGCTCAATAACATGATGCTGATGCAGGTAATACTGATGGATGGAGTCGCCGGATGACATATAATCAGAAGGAGTTTGGAATTGGGATTCGGTCCATGGGATATGGGATTTGAAGTTAAACGGTAAGCTTGCCGGTTTAGTATGAAAACCGGTATATTGCCTTGCCAATCCAAATTTAATAATTTTTATGAAACTTGAGCGTTAATGATCCGAAAGAACAGGTTCATACTATTGATGCTTTCCTTATTTTTGACAATTGCTACAAAAACCACTTATGCACAGGATTATCAAGATTTTCCCGATATTCATTCTTCTGTTGCATATTTCTGTTTTTGAGTCTTTAGCCCAGCCGGTTGTGATCAGGGGCCGGGTAATTGATGCCGAAACATTCGAGCCGCTTGCTTTTGTAAGCATACAGGTCAACAAAGGGCCCGAAGGAAGTATTTCCGATATCGACGGTAAATTCATAATACGATCGGTTGAGCCTGTGAAAAAACTGGTTTTGAGTTATATGGGTTACGAACCCATGGAATACCTTTTTGCCGGGGGCAAAGACATTGTCATCCAGATGAAACGGATAGCGTACGAACTTCCGGAAATCGTGATCAAACCAGGAATCAATCCTGCGCACCGCATTATTAAAGCAGCTGTAACAAACCGGTATATCAACGATCACGAACATTTACAATCGTTCACCTATACCTCATACGAAAAAATGGTTTTCGGGCCCGAAACCGATAGTATTCCGCGCATCGACAGCCTTTCGGCAGATTCGTCGTACCTGAAGGCAAAAGAATTTTTCAGTAAACAACACCTGTTTATCATGGAAAATATCGTTAAACGGAATTTCAGGTTCCCGGACGATAATTATAACAAAGTAGTAGCAAGCCGGGTTTCAGGGTTCAAAGATCCCCTGTTTGTCTTCCTGATTTCACAAATGCAGACCACCACTTTTTATAAAGAAGTAATACAGATAGGGGATAAAAACTACATAAACCCCATCTCAAACGGCTCTACCAGCAAGTACTATTTTGAGATCCAGGATACACTCATCGAACCTTACCCTTACGATTCAACTTTTATTATTTCCTTCAGGCCCCTGCTTAACTCGAATTTCGACGGACTTAAAGGGACCATTTCAATAAGCACCAACGGTTATGCAATCCGTAATGTCATTGCGACACCTGCCCGCGAGGAAGGTATGTTTTCGATAAAAATTCAGCAACTGTACGATTATGTTGACAGTACACATTGGTTCCCTGTACAGCTCAACACCGACCTAATTATTAAAAACACTGCCATTTCGATCGACAGCACGCATAAAACCAACTTGAAGATGATGGGCAGCGGGAAAAGTTATATTTCGGAAATTAACCTGGAACCGAACTTAAGTCGTAACCAGTTTGGCGCCGTTGAAGTGGATGTGTTGCCCGATACTTACACTCAAAACGAAAAAGTCTGGAATCAATATCGCACCGATTCGCTTACAGCACGCGATCAGAAAACCTACCAGTATATGGATAGTGTTGGCAAAGCCGAGAACTTCGACAAACTGACACGCAGGCTCAATGCACTCATGAACGGCAAGGTAACTTTAGGATACTTTGACATTTACCTCGATAATGTTTTTAAGGTGAACCGGCACGAAGGGTTCAGGCTAGGGGCAAAAATTTCAACGTCCGATAAGATGAGTTCCTGGTTTAAAATCGGCGGCTATGCTGCATACGGGTTTAAAGATAAAGTTTGGAAATACGGAGGTGAGGGGACGTTGATTTTTAACCGTTTTCGCGATTTTAAGTTTACAGCCGGATACTATGATGATGTAAATGAGGCCGGGGCCGATTACAGGTTTAATCAGACCCGTAATTTATTAAATCCTGACAGGTTTCGCGAATTCCTGGTCGACAGGATGGATCGCACCCGTTGCTTTGAAACCAGGCTTAATTCAAGAGTATTAAAATATTTGACCCTCGGAGC
>CAISRK010000396.1 GCA_903887815.1 uncultured Bacteroidales bacterium
CCTTTGCGGATTTGCATCCGGTTGGGTGCCCGTGCCGATTGATTCCGTTGACTACAACCGGATACAGCAAAAGAAAGTTCGAATGCTTATTTCGATGCAAAAACAGTATGGAGTTACCACTTTCGACCAAATCAAACCGGTTTGTTACAATACAATCGATTCAAATAATTACAGTACTTTCGAAAAATCGGAAATTATTAAGCAGGATATTAAAGTGGTATGGCATAACCTGGTAAACCAGTCGCCAAAAGAAGAATTCGATGGCCGGATCGTCACATTCGGGTTGATCTATTCAAAACGGTACCATAACCTGATTTATAAAAACGATCCCATCAGTGGTATTGAAGAAGGGCAAATTTTATTTTTCAACCTCCGCATGCTAAATGGAATAAAAAACCTGGCAGTTGCACTCGAAGTCACCCGTCTCGATCACGAAGCAAAAACAGTAGAATATTGCTATATGGATCACGGTGACACCAAAGGCACCCAAAAATTCCTTTTGTCAGCCACACCCGAAGGCTATACCGAGATCAAACAAATAACAAAATACAAGTGCAATTCGCAGTTACGCGACCGAAGGCTGTATTCGTTTTTCCATGAACGTATCGTTAAAGAGTTTTTCCGCAACTTAAAATTCAAGAGCGAACACCTCGCCGCGGCTACAAATCCTGATCTAAAATCCAGAAATACAATACAATAATAAGTATTTCACTCATAACCGATTACACTGTATTTTCATATCGCATTTTTTATTAAAATTTCTTGGAAGATCAATACCATTTTATACTTTTGTGAATCGATTAACAGTACGACACAAAATCTATACTATGAGCTTCGAAAATTTTCAAAACACCCATAAACTCTTGTATTCGTACAAGTATACATGGGCTCCGATCGAAAAAGGATACAATAACCGCACCCTCTATGTTAACGTAGGAACCGGCGAAATACATGAAAAACCCGTTTCGGCCCATATGAAGGAAAAGTTCACGGGAGGCAAAGGTTTCGGGCTAAAACTGTTGTGGGAAGCAACCAAACCCACTACCAGGTGGAATGATCCTGATAACGAAATAGTAATCAGTATGGGGCCGATTTGCGGTATTACCCAGTATTCGGGCACCGGGAAATCACTTGTAGTAACCATCTCGCCGCAAACCGATATCCCTATCGACAGCAATGTGGGCGGATTCTTTGGCCCTTTCCTGAAATTCGCAGGATTCGATTCGCTCGAAATACAGGGAAAAGCCGATAAAGATGTAATTGTTTATATCGACGAAACCCGCGAACTTATTGAAATTTACGAAGCCGGCGATGAAAGCAGCGACAGCCATCTGATGGCCGAATACCTTACCGAAACTCTTGCCTCGGGCGAAAAAGACCGTTTGAATGTTTCGGTAGTTTCAGCCGGTACAGCTGCCGACAATTCGCTTATCGGGATGCTCAATTTCAGTTTCTTCGATTCGAAACGCAAACTGGTCCGCCTCAAACAAGCCGGACGTGGCGGAATTGGAACTGTGCTGCGTGATAAAAAAATAAAAGCCATAGTTGCACATTCAAAAGGTGTAACAGGTAACCGTAACGGGGTTATCGACCTCCAGGCTATAATGGAGCGCGGCAAAAAGTTCAACCGCGAAATGCGGGAACTCGACGACAAGCAATGCGAAATGCGAAGCAAGGGCACAGCCCACCTTACCCTGGTAATGAACGATTACGATCTGCTGCCGGTAAACAATTTTAAATTCGGAAGCCACCCGGATGCAGTAAAAATTTCGGGTGACGTATGGAAGACCTTTTTCACGCAAGGTGTGCCCGATGGCTGCTGGATAGGCTGCAATATGGCCTGCGCCAAGGGTGTGGATAACTACGAATTACGCTCAGGCCCCTACAAAGGGTCAAAAGTGATTGTCGATGGACCGGAATATGAATCAACCTCATCTCTGGGCTCCATTGCAGGAATCTTCAATCCTGATTTTACAATCGAATCCAATTTTTATTGCGATACCTATGGGATTTGTACCATTTCGTATGGAACTCTACTCGGTTTTGTAATGGAATGCTTCGAAAACGGCATCCTGAACGAAGAGCGGACCAGCGGCCTGAAACTGAACTTTGGTAATGCCGATTCGGCCATGGAACTGCTTCACATGATATCGCGCGGCGAAGGTTTCGGTAAAATTGCCGGCCAGGGTGTGCATAAGATGAAAGAAATATTTGCCGCCAACGGTTGGGGTGACCCGAAATTTATGCAGGATATCGGCATGGAAAACAAAGGACTCGAGTATTCGCAGTACGTTTCGAAGGAATCGCTTGCCCAGCAGGGTGGATATGCCATGACCAACAAAGGTCCTCAGCACGACGAAGCATGGCTTATTTTTATGGACATGGTTAACAACCAGATACCTACATTCGAGAAGAAAGCCGAAGCATTGCACTATTTCCCGATGTTCCGTACCTGGTTCGGATTGCAGGGATTATGCAAACTGCCATGGAACGATGTTGAACCCGAAGATAACCATACCCATGCTGAGCCTGGAAAGGTTCCTGAGCATGTCGACAATTATGTAGCCATATATCAGGCCGTAACAGGCAATGAGTTTAGCAAGGAAGAACTTCTTCGCCAGAGCGAGCGCGTTTATAATTTCCAGCGCATATTCGATATCCGCCTCGGCAAAGGACTTCGCGCCAACGATGCCCAGCCTTATCGTGCAGCCGGTCCTGTAACGGAAGAGGAATACCTCAGCCGCCAGGAACGATACGACGGGCAGCTTTTTGAGCTCATTGGAAAAGATCCTTCCGCGATGACCCTTGGGGAAAAAATGGCAGCTACCCGTGCCTATCGTGAAGACCGCTACGAACAACTACTCGATGCCGTTTATGCACGCCGCGGATGGAACAAAAACGGAGTTCCTACACTGGCCCATCTGAAAAACCTGGGCATGGACCTGCCGGAAGTACTCGAAGTAGTAACTCCGTTACAATAAACATAAACCAACCTGAACCAGACCTGTCCCTGTGAGTATGAAAACTACTCATGGGGACTCTTTATTTTTTGATATATTGCAAATAGGAATATCCATTCAAATTAGTATAAATCCCGCGATCAAATTACAACCTTTCGATTTGCTTTGCAGGATTTCCCCTGCAATAAATACCGTCGCACCTTATAAGGCCGAGGTATTGGTTTAAATACTTAACTTTGCATATCAACTACAGAAATTAAGAGTGAATTTCTCACCGCTGCATTTTTTAAAGGACCTTCGCCGTCGCGACCATAAACCCGGCCTCGGCGGGCTTGAGATATTCAAATACATTGGTCCCGGTTTACTGGTTACCGTGGGATTTATTGATCCCGGCAACTGGGCATCGAACCTTGCTGCAGGGGCCGATTACGGGTACCAGTTGCTTTGGATGGTAACCCTCTCGACTATAATGCTAATTGTTTTACAGCATAATGTAGCCCACCTGGGTATCGCCTCGGGGCTGTGCCTTTCGGAAGCGGCCACCATGCACATGCCGTCATGGGTTTCGCGTTCGGTCCTTTCGTCGGCTATAGTTGCCTCGGTGGCTACCTCACTGGCCGAATTGCTGGGTGGCGCTATTGCACTGCAGATGCTTTTCGGAATACCAATCCGGATCGGGGCAATCATCACCTTAATTACAATCCTTATTCTGCTGTTTTCGAATTCGTACCGTAAACTTGAGAAATGGATAATCGGCTTTGTAAGCCTGATAGGACTTTCCTTTATATATGAACTCACCTTAGCTGACATTGCATGGAGCGACGCCATTATCGGATGGATAAAACCCTCATTCCCCGACGGATCCATGATTGTGATCATGAGTGTATTGGGTGCAGTAGTAATGCCCCATAATCTTTTCCTGCATTCCGAAATTATTCAGTCGCGGCAGTGGAACCTGGTCGACGAAACCATCAAACGGAAACAGCTCCGCTATGAGTTCCTCGATACTTTATTCTCGATGATAGTGGGCTGGGCAATAAACAGTGCCATGATACTGATGGCTGCAGCGACATTTTTCAGGCATAAAATACCTGTAGGTGAACTGCAGCAGGCCGAAAACATGCTGGTTCCCCTGCTGGGAAGCAATGCGGCCCTTGTATTTGCTATTGCCCTGCTCATGGCGGGCATTGCTTCTACAATTACTTCAGCAATGGCCGGAGGAAGTATTTTTGCAGGATTTTTCGGCGAACCCTTCGATATGAAAGATAATCATTCGAGGCTTGGGGTGCTTATATCGCTTATTCCTGCAGTATTGGTTATTTTTGTAATCAGCAATCCCTTCAAAGGACTAATTTATTCGCAGATGTTGCTTAGTATTCAGTTACCTGTGACAATATTTACGCAGGTTTACCTGACCTCCTCAAAGAAGGTAATGAGCAAATATGCGAATTCGAAGCCGTTAATGGTATTCCTGCTTCTGATCGGGGCTATAGTGACACTTCTCAACATACGACTGCTAATCAGCTTTTTATAAACTGCTATCAAACAGCATTCCCATGCAACAACTAACCAAAACACTTTTATTCATCTTCCTGATTTCGATATGCAGTATACCTGTTTTTGCCCAGACCGATTTGGGTAATACGGATGAAGAATTTTCTGACGACGGCAGAGGGTGGGCTTTCGGGCTGAACGTGGGCGTATATTATGCATCGAAAAAGACAGCCGAATATTACAACGGAAGCCTGAAGAATGAAAACAACGTGGGCTTTGTGTTGTCGAACTATTACTGGTACCAGGATATATTTCGTGCTCTCAGGGCCCACGACTCCATTTCTGTTTACGGTCTGCCCCAGGATATGCATTACAAACTCGTGATGCAGCCCGGTATTTATGCGCAGTTTTGTTTCAACCCTGCGCTTGCCCTCGTCATAGAGTTCAACTATATGAAACTGAAAGCTGAAGATGTGATCGTATTTGAAGTTGACCCAAAACCCTATGCAACCGAGCCCGACCTGCGCCTGTATCCTATCCGCGGGCAGGAGGAACGAATATATTGCGATATTGGTCTCAAGAAAACCATCCCGAAAAATGACAGGTTGAATTATTATGTAATGGGTGGATTGAATGTGAACAGTACACAGGTAAAAAAGTCGTCATTTTATGTGGAAGAAGTGGAATATACCATGATTAACAACATTAACGGGAGTTATATTCCAAACGGGAATAACCAGACCTATAATGTGTACCAGGGAGGCATAGGTGCCGGGATTTTTGCGGGCGCAGGCGCTGCGCTCACATTCCCCAGTGGGATAGTGGCTGAATTCGGATTTACTACCCATTACCTTATGGTTAACCTTACGGGATACCAAACCATGAATCCCGGAATCGGCGCCAATATGCGTTTCATGTTCTGACCACTACCTGTAATCAAAACTGATATATAATGATTTCCTACATTTTCCTAAGATTCATGATTCTGTTGGTTCGCCTGATGCCTTTCAGGGTAATGTACCTGTTTTCGGATCTTGTGTATTTCCTGCTTTATAAAGTAGTTGGCTACAGGCGTAAAGTTGTTTACGAAAACCTGAAAAATTCGTTCCCCGAAAAAAGCCAGGATGAGATAAATGCTCTTACCAGGAAATTCTACCACCACCTTTGCGATATAAGCCTCGAAAGCATCAAAGGATTTACAATGGGTCCGAAGGAAATTGTAAAGAGGCATCATATTCTCAATCCGGAACTTGCTGATTACTATTTTGACCAGGGCAAAAGCGCAATTGCAGTTCCGGGGCATTATAATAACTGGGAGTGGGGATCGTTGTCGCCGGGCTTACAGCTTAAATACCCTATCAGCGGGTTCTACAAACCCATGAGCAATAAGCTTACCGATGCTTATGCTAAACAACACAGAGCAAAATTCGGCACGAAGCTTATATCGATCAAATTAACAGCCCGTGCTTTCGAAGATATGAAGGAAATTCCTACAGCCTATATTATGGCTGCTGATCAAAGTCCGAGCAATTTAAAAGATTGTTACTGGATTTACTTCCTGCACCGCGAAACAG
>CAISRK010000397.1 GCA_903887815.1 uncultured Bacteroidales bacterium
CTAAATCCTAACCCCTCTTATACGATGAGAATCATTAACCGAATTATCCTTCTGATGGCATTGCTTTCGGTAATTGCTTTCGACGGTTGTAATACCCAAAAATCAAAAATGCAAAAGGAACTACTCACTTTCATCAAAAAATTCGATTCGGTGGTTCAGCCGCTGAGCAAAGAGTCATCGCTGGCTTACTGGAATGCATCCATCAGCGGGAAGGACGAAGACTGGAAAAAATCGGAAGATCTTAACATTGAACTCACCAAAGTTTTTTCAAATAAGGAGGATTTCGCTGTCCTGAAAAGAATAAAGGAATCGGGTGCCATTACCGAAGAATTGCTTAAAAGGCAACTCGAAGTTATGTATAACTCTTACCTGGGCAACCAGGTCGACACGGCTTTTCTGAACAGTGCGATAAAGATGCAGACCGAGGTCGAAAAAAAATATTCGAACTTCCGTGCCAATGTGAATGGTAAAAAGCTCAGCGACAACGAGGTGGAAGAGGTTCTGAAAACCTCCACCGATTCGAAGGAACTGCAGCAGGCCTGGGAAGGCCACAAAGCCATCGGCCCTGTTGTGGCACAGGATATTATAAACCTTGTGAAAAAACGCAACGAAATTGCCAAACAGCTGGGATTCAATAATTACCACGAAATGAGCCTTAAACTCAGCGAGCAGGACCCGGAAGAAATCAGTTCACTCTTCGATGAACTCGATAACCTTACCCGCGACTCATTTGCAGGTTTAAAAGGCGAAATCGACACCTACCTTTCGAAACGCGACAACCTGAAACCCGAAGAGCTGATGCCGTGGCATTACCAGAACAGGTTTTTCCAGGAAGCTCCGGCCATTTACAGCGTCGACCTGGATAAATATTACAAAACGAAGAATATCGAAACCCTCACAACCGAATACTATGCCAGCATCGGGCTCGATATTAAGGATATGCTTGCAAAAAGCGACCTGTATGAAAAACCCGGCAAGAACCAACATGCCTATTGTATTGATATTGATAACATCAGCGACATACGGGTGCTCTGTAATATAAAGCCTAATGCCAGCTGGATGGGCACCATGCTCCACGAATTCGGCCATGCCAATTACGATAAATATATCGATCCGCAATTGCCGTTTGTACTTCGCAACCCGGCCCATACTTTCACCACCGAGGCAATTGCCATGTTTTTCGGCCGTATGTCGTCGAATGCTCAGTTCCTGGTTGATATGAAACTCACCGATACGGCTGATGCACACAAAGTTGCAGCCGAAGGCTTCAAGGTGCTCAGGCTCGAACAGCTTGTTTTCAGCCGCTGGGCTCAGGTAATGTACCGATTCGAAAAAGCCCTGTATGCCGATCCCGACCAGGATCTGAATAAACTATGGTGGGATCTCGTCGAAAAATACCAGATGATAAAACGCCCTGCAGGCCGCAACCAGCCCGACTGGGCCAGCAAGATTCATATTGCTACGTCGCCTTGTTATTATCACAATTACCTGCTTGGCGAATTGCTGGCATCGCAGTTCAACCATTACATTGCCACCAGTGTGCTCAAATCGGACAATTTCGGGCAGTGCTATTACGGGAAAACCGAAGTTGGCGATTATTTTAAAGAAAATGTATTTAAACCCGGCGCCCGTTACAGCTGGAACGAAATGATCGAAAAAGCAACAGGCGAAAAACTTACGGCCAAATATTATGCCGAGCAGTTTGTGAAATAGTCCCGGTTAAAATTTATTGCAACAGCCTGCAGGGGAGTAATAACCTGCAGGCTTTTTTTTGACTTTCAGGCGGTTGGTTAATATCAGGTAAATCGTCATCGCAAAAGCAATACCATTCCTCTTACGGTGCTTATTTCATCGTCCCTGAGCGATGGCCTGAAAGTGGATTTATACGAATACTCCCCTGTTGGGCATTCCTTTCCGTTAAGCGTTCCATCCCATCCTGCTGCAGCATTTTCGGATGAGAAAATAAGCTGTCCCCAACGGTTATAAATCAATATGCTGACATCATATACATTATGTATTACTGGTCGGAAGAGGTCATTTTTCGAATCCCCGTTTGGAGAAAACACGTTTGGGAAAAAGATATTCCCTTTGCAGCCGGGATCATCCTTTAGAATAAGGGATGCGGTATCGGAATTATTGCATCCGGAAGCCGAGGTGTAGTCGTAAATAATGGTGTGCAGCCCGGCAGGTTCCAGGTAGGGATAAAGACTGTCGGCAAGGGTACCGTTCACATAGTAAGTTCCACCGGTTGGTTGTCCCCCGGTGAGAGCGAAACCGGGCTCAGTAAAGCACATGTCGGGGTAATCGGCCAGGGAAACAACCGGGAGCGGTTCGATGTTGATGTTTATCGAAGTGGTAGGGCCATCACCACAGGTAATATTATGACCGGTAACTGATAGCTGGCCTGCTGTAGCATCAGCCCTGAAGTTTAACAATGCCGTGTTGCCCGAAGTTGTAATACTTAGCCCGGTTCCGGAATAGGACCAGACGTAGCTAGTCGAATTCGGGTCAGCCGAAACTGTATACGACTCATTGCCTATGCCTTTACAGTGATTGCCAGAGCCAGTGATAACAGGCAATACGGGAATTTTTTTTGAAATAAAAACCGTTCCCGGGATTTCGGACCAGGAGACAAACCACCATGAATTTATAGTATTATTATTGCCAAAGTCGTTGCTCCAGGTATGACATCCTCCCGGATTGATACACCCGCTTGTTGTGTTGGATGTACCACCTGGTATCTGCGAATCGTCCCAGTAAATTCTCATCTGGCCGCCTTTAGGCCTCACCTGGCTGACAATATAGCCATCATAGTTGTTTTCAATATCATGGATCGGCAGGTGGGTCATCCCGCTGAGGTTGGCGATAGTATAAGATAGTGTGGTGCCGTTGGGAACAGCCTTACCGAAATTGTCGTTTCCGTCCCAGGTAAGGATATTATACCCGTTTCCACCGGGGTTTGCTTTCACGTTGGCAATAATCTGAACATCTTCGGCATCGGCGCCGGGTAAAGGATTAATTTCGATTACAAGTTTTATTGCACCATCCTTTACTACTTTAATGCCAAATTCAGCTCCACCGGTAACACAATTTGTGGTTACAATAATCGGCAAAACAATTGCAGATGTAATCTTCTGGGTGGGAAATACCAGGCTGTCGGGATCGTTAAGGAATACCTTATATTGGGGGTAAGTGTGAAACCCGGGCCTCGACATGCGGTCATTCACTATGTTACCTGTTGTTGCACATCCCGTTATATTGCTTGAAAACGAAAAAGTCCCGCCCATATACCCGTTACAATCAACCTGCGTTACAATGCTGTCATCCGACAGTATCATCATTTTACCATAATACTTTTCGGTAGTTGACGTAGGATCACCGCTCCAGAATTGCCAGGCTTTCGACCATACCCTGCCGTTTTTGGCAATGCCAGCAGCATCAATTACCGAGATATCGAAATACGTGATTAAATGCCGGTTGTTTTCGTCGTAAATGCCCGAAGGCGTGGCCGGGTAGAAAAACTCAAGGTAAAAATCACCCGTTGTTAAGGGTTTATATTCAAGATAGTTGTAGCCTCCGGCAAACGGCCCTGCAATTGCCTCGGCGTAAGTATTAATATATCCTGAGCCTGATGATGGTACCGGGAATGGGCCATAAACGGTATTCCCGCTGGGGTCTTTAATCCGGTAAACCAAATCCGTTGTGTAGGATCCCAGCACCTGGCCGAATCCAAACCTGACCGCTTCTGATGTTTTCGAAACGGTAAAATTTAACCTGAATTCCTGCGAGGCATCATAAAAAGCAAAATCGTTCCGCGCTTTGTTGATGCACAACTGTCCTTTTGCGTTTGTAACCAGGGGTATAACCTGCTTTGTGCCTTCGGAATACACAACTATACCCGGAAATACAACCAGAAAAAGTATTATACATCTGCTTTTGCGAATTGCTGTCATAACACCTTAAAGCATAACAAAGATACTTTTGTTATGTGGATATTGAGATTAATATCCTTTATCTGTTACGTAAAATAGCACAAAACAAGAGGGTAAATGCCTAATGTTTCATATTGGTGGTGGCCTACGAACATTTAATCACAAAATTGCAACTTCGATTCTGATTTTCGTTTTGGCCAACAGGAATAACTTCGACGAGCCATTTTTTATAATCTAGTTATACCCTTCGTTATGCACACTTTTTACTGCACGCCCCGAAGGATCATTCTGTTTACGGAACGATGCATCCCAGGCTAATGCTTCGGGTGTGCTGCATGCCACTGACGGAACCGACGGCACGCATTGAGCAGCTGTATCCGATGGAAAATGGTCGGCAAAAATCGAACGGTAATAATACTCCTCTTTTACCCTTGGCGGATTTACAGGGAAGCGGTATTTGGCATTTGCCAGCTGCTCGTCAGTTACCTGCGAAGAGGTAAGTTCTTTAAGTGTATCGATCCAGCTGTATCCAACTCCATCCGAGAACTGTTCTTTCTGTCGCCAGGCAATGCTTGCAGGCAGGTAATCCTCAAACGCTTTCCGCAAAATCCATTTTTCCATCTTCCCGTCTTTTGCCATTTTATCTTCCGGGTTCAGCCTCATGGCTACATCCATAAATTCCTTGTCGAGGAAAGGGACACGTCCTTCGACGCCCCATGCCGCCAGCGACTTGTTTGCTCTCAGGCAGTCGTAAAGATGGAGTTTTGATAATTTCCTCACGGTTTCCTCGTGAAAGGATTGCGCATCGGGCGCTTTATGGAAGTACAGGTAACCGCCGAATATTTCGTCGGCACCTTCGCCCGAAAGCACCATTTTTATTCCCATCGATTTTATAACCCTGGCCATCAGGTACATGGGTGTGGAAGCGCGTATGGTGGTTACATCGTAGGTTTCGAGATGGTAAACCACATCGCGTAACGCATCCAGGGCTTCCTGAATGGTGAATTCAATTTCGTGGTGAACCGAACCTATATGATCCGCTACCACTTTTGCAGCTGCAAGGTCGGGTGAGCCTTTCAGCCCGACGGCGAAAGAATGAAGCTGTGGCCACCAGGCTTCCTGCAGGTCGTGCGATTCGATACGGCGGGCAGCATATTTTTTGGCTATAGCCGAAATAACCGACGAATCAAGTCCACCCGAAAGTAAAACCCCGTATGGCACATCCGACATCATCTGCCGGTGAACGGCTTCTTCAAGGGCTGTTTGCAGTTCATGTATACTGGATTTGTTATCTTTCACTTTTTCATAATCCGACCAGTCGCGGGTATACCATTGGCGCATTTCACCTTCCTTGCTGTAAAGGTAATGGCCCGGCAAAAACTCCTCGATGCGGTTGCAGGTTCCTTCAAGCGCCTTCAGTTCGGATGAGACATAAAAATTACCGAATTTATCCCATCCCATATAAAGAGGGATAACGCCAATATGGTCGCGGGCAATCAGGTAGCAATCGTTTTCGGAATCATACAGGGCAAAAGCAAATATCCCGCTGAGGTCTTCGATGAAATTTATACCTTTTTCGCGGTACAAAGCCAGGATAACTTCACAGTCGGAGTGGGTAAGAAAATCATAGCTCTTTGAAAGGTTTTTGCGGATATCCATATGGTTGTATATTTCGCCGTTTACCGAAAGGATCAGTTTGCCGTCGCTGCTTTTCAATGGCTGTCCTCCCGATTGCGGATCCACGATCGAAAGCCGCTCATGTGCCAGGATTGCTTTTTCGCCACAGTAAATGCCTGACCAGTCCGGACCGCGGTGCCGTATCTTTTTCGACATCTCGAGTACCTGCACCCGCAGATCCTGCGATGCCGTTTTCAATTCAAAAACTCCTACAATTCCACACATAACATTTCATTTTTAAGTTAAACACAAACCCGGACCTGAATAACGGGAAATAAAAAAGGCCTTCCTGATCGGAAAGCCTCGCCTATGATTTTTCAAACACAATACAGCTTTCCTAATCCGCCTGGGGATTATAATTAAAAGCCGAATTAGTGGTTGTGAACATTTCGTGTATACGTATTGACTCCTGCAAAGATAGACAAAATACATTCAGGTATGTGGATGTGTTACAAAAATTGATAATTTAAAATCTTCCATCCTGCATATCTTTATATCTTCGCATTTCAAAAAATCAGCTATGCATAAAATTTTCAGTCTTTTGGTATTACTATTGCTGGTAGTTGTTTTAAAGCTTCAGGCACAAGTTCAGTCCGCGGCAACAGCATTTGCAATTCCTGATCAAACAGCCTCCGTCGATAAAACAGAAATGGCTAAAAAAGTCAAAGCCGAATTTCTTCATGCCTGGAACGGGTATAAAAAATATGCCTGGGGATACGATGCCCTGCAACCCCTGAGCTTAAAACCGCATAATTGGTACAAAACGTCGCTCCTGATGACGCCGGTTGATGCATTCGACACAATGCTACTGATGGGCCTTGCCGATGAAGCTGCAGAGGCTAAAAAACTCATTTTCGAAAAACTTGATTTTAATCTGGATATGGAGGTTCAGAATTTTGAAGTCTCCATCCGCATCTTTGGCGGGCTGCTTTCGGCCTATGAACTGGACGGCGACCGACGGTTTCTTTCGCTGGCTGAGGATCTTGGGATAAGGCTGATGAAGGCTTTTATATCGCCTACCGGCATGCCTTACCGTTTTGTAAACCTGAAAACCGGTGCTACCTCCGGGCCGGTTTCGAATCCCGCCGAAATAGGTACTTACCTGGTCGAATACGGAACCCTCAGCAAACACACAGGAAACCCGGTATATTACGAAACAGCCATGAAAGCCATGACAGCGCTTTATAAACTCCGGTCGCCTCTTGACCTTACTGCCGAAGGTATTAATGTGGAAACCGGGGTAGTTACCAACCCGGAAAGTCATATTTCGGGGTGTATCGATTCGTACCTGGAGTATATGCTCAAAGGTTCCATCCTGTTCAACGATAATAAGCTGGCAGAGATGTGGACACCAACTATTACTGCGGTTAATAAATATCTTATCGATACGGTTAACGGAAGTTTGTGGTACGGACACTCCGATATGTATACAGGCAAGCGGAGTGCAACGGATTATGGTTCACTCGATGCTTTTTTTGCCGGCACCCTTGCCATGAACAACGACCTGGAACGTGCTGCAGCCCTTCAGAAATCGAATTACCGCATGTGGATGCTCAACGGCATAGAGCCTGAATCAATGAATTACAAAACCATGACAGTCGGAAACGGACAGTATATCCTCAGGCCGGAGAATTTCGAAGGAGCATATTACCTCTACCAGTATACCAACGACCCCCAATACCTCGAAATGGGCAAAGCCATGTTCGATAACCTGGTGAAATACTGCCGTACCGACGAAGCTTATGCGTCAATTAAGGATGTCCGCACCATGGAAAAAAAGGATTACATGGAAAGCTTTTTCTTTGCCGAAACGCTTAAATATGCCTATTTACTTTTCGACGAATCGGGGAAGCTTAATTTCCATAAAGTGATATTCAACACCGAGGCACATCCCTACGCAAGGAATTAGACTTCAATGGAATAGATTAATTGTGTAATGAAACGGCAAAGGGGGAAAGGGGGCAACCAGGTAAATCTGCAATTATTTCTTTGTGGTTGAGAAGGAATAGAGTTTTTCGCTTCTCGGGTTAAACTTTATTGAGTTGGTTCCGGCAGCAATAAACCCCTTGAGTGTTATCTTATTCGCCTCAGTGGCAACCTTACCGTCGAATTTCCAGTAATAGGGATTGTGAACGAATTTGATACATTTCGGATCATCCTTTACCCTTGGGAAATCACAACAATTCATCGAGCCTTTCGGGTAAGTAAAGCCATATATTGAGCCAACAACCCGCATAACACCGGTTGGATCGATGGTTCCCCGGAGATTGGTTCCTTTTACATAGAATCCGTCCCTTGGATATTCCTTGTGAAATTCAAAATCGCAGGTCACTTTGGTGCCTTTTATCTCAAACTTCAGTTCCGAAAGGGTGATTGTATACCTGCTGTCGACTTTTTCGAGGTTATCGGGGTTAAATTCAACCCTGCCGGCATAGGTGCCGTCAAAATTGGGATACCGGGTTAATTCGATCTTTGCCGAGGATGCGTTGTGCGTGGAATAGCTCAATGCAGCTATTTCGGTGTATACCCCCCGTTTTAATACAATATTCATACTGTCCTTTTTTGAATAAAGGTCCAACATGCGCAGGAGCTTTCTTTCTCCCTGGCTGCATTCGAAAACCAGTACTTTGCATTCGCCTTCCTGTTGCAGGTTTTTTATTGTAAATAATGAATCAGTACAATCACCCTGTGTTATCACCCTGAGTGTGCGTAACGACATATAAGGCACCTGCAGATCGTAGGAGGTTTGAAACTGAACATCCCGCTTTTTAAAAGTTACGGTATTTACATATGGAAGGCCCCCTGAACCAATTTTCAGATACAGGGTTTTATTGTCTCCGGCTTTTTTTTGAAGCATGTAAAGCATGTAATCATAGTATTCCTGTCCCAGTCCCTCTGAGCTTAACTCCGCCTTCACATAATCGTCGAGCGAACTCCTGATATAGGAAACCATGTTCGTAAGCTTTGTTGGATAGAAGAAGATTTTATTGAAAGTTGCCCTGGTGCCGCTCCGGTAAAACTGCAGGTAGCTCAGGAATGCACTGCTGATATACCAGTTGGGCTGCTTGTTGCAAACATCCCACGAATCATTTATAATTTCCTGTATCCCGGTTTTGGCATCCATAGCAGCTTCTTCAGCTTCATACGGAGTATTGCCAGGGAATACAAGCCGGTCGGCTTGTGAGGCAAGACATTCCCACCACCAGAAATTTACAGAGCCCGACAACCCCAGTATAAAAATACTGTATGATTTACCGGTTACATAATGGAGAAGTTCGTGGGCGCATACTTTTTGCAAGGCAAGGGCCTGGCTGGGAATTTCGGCTGAGGTTGCAACGTTCTGGTTAATATAAACCCAACCTGTAATGGGATTGTTTTCGCCATCCACACCTGGGTCCAGGCGGCTTACATACACATCCACACTGGTTTTAATTGTATAGACATCTTTGTGGACAACCTCCCTGTCGGCCGATACCAGTCCCAGTTGCACATACTTTGCAAGAGCGGTCTCGAAATTAGCGCCCATATCGATTATATAATACGGGGTAGCCCGGATAATTGTTGCCGTATCGTTGGGATCGTAAATTAAATCAGGGTCACCATTAGCGGTTTTTTCACCAACTGGCTTATTTACTGAACAATAGGATGCAGTTTTCCGCGAAGGAACCGAATCAGTATTGTAATGGATATAAAAATGTTCGGTTTTATATAGATTTGGATAGGTTTGCGAAAACCCTGCGTTTTGAAATCCGTTGATAATCAATAAACCAAAAACGATAGTAGTAAAATGTTTCATAACGCTAGCATTTAGAGGGTTTCAAAAACTGTTTCTTTTCCTGATTCAAAATCAAAGTTGACACTATAGACGGATTTTTTCCATACTATCAAAGTTAAATCATTTTAGGTGTGAAGGACAAAATAATTCCTGGTTTTTCAGGGATTGATATCCGGATTCGTAGCTGGTATTTGCAGTGGAATATGAAAAATCCCGGCACTACATAATGTGGGCCGGGATTATAATGCTTTACCAATCAGGCAACAGAGACGTCTGCTATATTTATAATGCCTTAACCAGGAAATAATTCTTCTTCCCTTTTTGTGCAAGGATATACTTGTTATTGAGCAAAAAAGCGGGTGTAAGCATGGTTTCCTCGAGGGCTTTTTCTTTGTTTACCTGCACTCCGCCGTCTTTAAGCATTCGCCGGGCTTCGCCCTTGGATGAGAAAATGCCGGTTTTCTCCGAAAGAAAATCCACCATACCTATCCCTGCTTCGAGTTCCGTGCGGCTGATTTCGCTTTGCGGAACCCCTTCGAACACACCCAGCAGGGTTTTTTCATCCAGCTGGCGGAGGGTTTCGGTAGTTCCTTTTCCAAACAGTATTTCCGAAGCCTGAACCGCCTGGTCGTATTCGGCTTGACCATGAACGCGCAGTGTCAGATCTTTCGCAAGCGCTTTCTGTAGTGCCCTCAGGTGTGGTGCAAGCTCATGCTCAGCTTCAAGAGTTTCTATCTCCTGGCGGTTGAAAAGTGTAAAAATGCGTATGTATTTTTTCGAATCTTCGTCGCTGCAGTTTAGCCAGAACTGGTAAAAAGCATAAGGTGAAGTTTTTTCGGGATCGAGCCAGATATTGCCTTTTTCGGTTTTACCGAATTTGCCGCCGTCCGATTTGGTAATAAGCGGGCAGGTAACGGCATACGCTTCGCCTCCGGCTTTGCGGCGTATAAGTTCGGTGCCGGTAAGTATATTCCCCCACTGGTCGCTGCCACCCATCTGAATTTTACAGTTTTTATTTTCGTAGAGGTGCAGAAAATCGTATCCCTGTACCAGCTGGTAAGTGAACTCGGTGAACGAAAGGCCTGTTTCGAGGCGTTTCTGAACCGAATCCTTAGCCATCATATAATTCACGGTGAGGTGCTTGCCCACTTCGCGAAGGAACCGCAGGAATGAAAATTCTTTCATCCAGTCGTAGTTATTTACTATTTCAGCATGATTTGCTTTCGACGGGTCAAAATCCAGGAACCGCAGCAATTGCACTTTTATACAGTCCTGGTTATGGCGAAGCAATTCTTCACTCAGCAGGTTGCGTTCCTCGCTTTTGCCCGAAGGATCGCCTATCATTCCGGTTGCACCACCTACCAATGCCAGCGGTTTATGGCCTGCCAGCTGGAGGTGTTTCAGCATCATGATCGAAACCAGGTGGCCGATATGAAGCGAATCGGCTGTAGGGTCGATGCCAACGTATGCTGTGGTCATTTCTTTCTCAAGCTGCTCAGCCGTGCCGGGCGTAACATCGTGTATCATCCCGCGCCAGCGCAGTTCATCAACAAAACTCATAAAGGTATAGTTTGGGGTGCAAAGTTAGGAAAAGTATTGATTTCCTTAGCCAGTGGAAAATACCCTGTGAAAAACCAGGCAAATGTTAAAATCCGGATCGGTTTTTGTGATGAAATGTTTACCGAAGTTTGCACAAACAAATACTTTGAACATGAAAAAGCTGTTTCTGTTAATTGCATCAGCTTTTGCTGTAAGTTTTTCGATTGCCCAGGCAACTGTCCGCCTGGGGCCGGGTTCTTACGGCGATATTTTATACAACTGGGACGGGCAATATCTCCGTATTGGATCAAGTTCGTATGGCGATATACTCATCAATTGGGATGGGAAATACATCCGCAAAGGCTCCAGTTCTTTTGGTGATATCCTTCGCAACTGGGACGGTGAAAATTACCGGCAGGGCTCAAGCAATTATGGCGGCATCCTCTACAACCGCGATGGAGTATATATTCGTAAAGGCTCGTCTTCGTATGGAGATGTGTTGTTTAACTTTGATGGCAAATTTTTGAGAAAAGGCTCAAGTTCCTATGGAGATATACTCTACACTATTGATGGCAAACTCCCTGTGCCAATTTTGATTTACATTCTTGAATAAATTCAGAACCCTCTTAAAGATCCTACTATAAATGACCGATCACGACAGAAGCTGCTTATAAATGTTGATACCCCTTCAATAACAGATAAAATTCATAGTTTTGCATCATGATACTTGTAACCGGCGGAACAGGACTTGTTGGTACCTACCTTTTGTATGAACTTACGCGCAAAGGCCATAAGGTTCGTGCATTGCTGCGCCCGGGTAAAAAACCATATCAAACCTGCCGGCTTTTCGCCTGTCTTTCGGCCGATTATGAAAAACTTATCAATCAGGTTGAATGGGTCGAAGGTGATGTGTTGGATCCGTTTTCGCTCCAACAGGCTATGCAGGGTGTCGACCAGGTATACCATTGTGCGGCGATGGTTTCCTTTAATCCCCGCGACCTTAAGCCTATGCTTGCCGTAAATATTACCGGAACGGCCAATGTTGTAAATGCCTGCCTCGAAAATAATGTCAAAAAGCTTCTCCATGTGAGTTCAATTGCTTCGCTGGGCCAGGCCGAAAAGGACGAACTTATTGATGAAAATGCAAAGTGGAAAACTTCGCGCAATAACAGCGGCTATGCCATCAGCAAATACGGAGGTGAACGCGAAGTATGGCGCGGAATAGAGGAGGGACTGAACGCGGTAATTGTTAATCCTTCGGTAATAATCGGTGCCGGGTGCCATCATAAGGCGACCAACCAGTTGTTTCACGGAATTAAAAAGTTTCTTCCGTTCTATACCGAAGGTATTAACGGGTATGTGGATGTTCGTGATGTTGTAAGTGCAATGATACTGTTAATGGATAGCCCTGCGAGCGGCGAACGCTTTGTGTTGAACGCCGAAAATCTTTCGTTAAGGGAGTTCTTTGGCAAAGCAGCAGGGATACTGGGTAAACCCCCACCACGAATTTCTTTGAACGGGACACTTATGAAACTGGTTGCCGTAGGCGATGAAATGCGCGGACGCCTTACCCGATCGCGTCCTTTACTAACCCGCGAGAACATTAGGGCAGCTTTATCCAAATCAATGTATTCATCTGAGAAGTTTGGTTCCAGGTTTCATTTCACCTTTATCCCGTTAACCGATAGCCTGAAAGAAGCATTCCGGATACTGGAAAGAACAAAACAATAATTTTTATGGGATATAAATGAAAACTGCCGGATTTCTCCGGCAGTTTTTGCTTTTTTAGCAAAGGGAAGTAGTCCAAGCATTTTTTAGTAGTCATCAAAACCAAAGTTCTATAAAAAGTTCAATGGTCTGAATCAGAGTTGGCCTTGTAATTCCGTGTGGTCATAAAAGGCCGTTTAAACCAAAAACCAAAGTTAACCAAAAACCACTTTAATTACTTTGATAGTAGTTTATAGCTCTTATCCCGAAAAGTAATAGGCTAAAATGAAAAAAAATCACATTTTTATACAAATAATTTATATGTAACTATAAATCAACCAGATAAAAATGAAAAAAAATAATCTTTTTTTTGCCGGCAGTATCGAAAAAGCCAGGAAAACATTAAATGGGGTACTGGATTCCCTGAATCAGCAATTTTCAGATATATTCAATTATTTCGGCTTCCCCACGGAGTATCATCATCCCATTCATTGCAAGCGAATCGAGGTCATTAACGATGGGGTAAACCGAAACAGGAGCGATTTTCTCGATACGGCGAATAAGTTTTTCGGTAAAGAACTTATTATTTAAAATGGATCCCATAATTAAGGTTGCATCCACGTTGAATTCAAGAACAGCAGCCATGCTGCCAATTTCTTTGGCAATCTGGTATGCCATGGCATCCACTATGAATCGGGCTTTTTCGTCGCCCGAATCGACCATTGACGAAACTTCCGAAATGGATTTCGTACCCAGGTAAGCTTTTATTCCACCTTGCTCGGTAATGAGTTTACGCATTTCTTTATGCGAATATTTTCCGCTGTAGCACAAATCAACCAGTTGCCCAACAGGCAGGCTGCCTGAGCGTGTCATCGAAAAAGGGCCGTCGCCGTCGAAAGCCTGATTCACATCCACAACCTGCCCGTTGCGGTGCGCTCCTACCGAAACCCCGCCGTTGCCTATATAGGCAACAACCAGTTTTAAATCCCTGTAATTGCGGTTAATGCTTTTGGCATACTCGCGCGATATATTGAAATGATTAAGTGCGTGAAATACAGAATTTCGTTCGATTTGAGGCAAGCCCGAAACTTTGGCAATAGGCTCCATTTCGTCGACCACCACAGGATCGGCAAGGTAAGCCCTGGCGTCGGGAAGGATGCTAGCAATTTTATCGGCAATAAGCCCGCCCAGGTTAGTGGCATGCATTCCCATTACACCAACCCTAAGGTCGCGTTTCATCGCCTCGTTAACCTGGTAAACGCCTGATTTCAGTGGTTTTATCAGACCGCCGCGTGCCATTACGATGGCAATATCGGCAGGTTCAATCTGGTTGTTTTTCAGTTCCTCCAGGATAAGACCGGTACGGTAATCAAGTTCATCGATCACATTGGTGTAAGCAGCAAGTGCTTCGGCCTTATGCCGGATCGACTTCAGGAAAATCAGGCTGACATTGCGGTATACTGCAATTTTGGTGATATCAACCTCGGGATATATGACCAGGATATGTTTTGCCGACATGGTAAGGGATTTATTTTGAACGCTCAAATTTATTAATATTTCCGGAATGTTTCTTCGTAATATAGGTAATGGTATAGATCAGGCTGAATAAAGCAGCTTGTTTCGCTATACCCGGTTATGAAGGTTTAATTGAAGTCGTCGTTATTCTCCTGGTCTTCTGCATGTTTCTGAATAACGTACCAGGTTACTGCTCGTCCTACGAAATACATAAACAGGAGAAAGAAAAACAGGTAATCCGAAATAATCCCGATATTGCCGGTATAGGTAAGCAAAGCCCATAAAAGGCCAAGCACGGCAATAACGGCTAAATCCGGAATTCTTTGTTTACTAAGCATACAGCAATTTTTTCAGCAAACTTAACAAATAATTCTGAAATTTTATGCTGCCATGAGTTGCACAGTAGATTCATTTCTGCAAATGCAGGAACAATAACAGGCTATATTATAATTTCAGTAAGAATAATAATTTTAAGCAGCTAATAAAAAACATGCAAATATTTTTATCACACACATGCCTTTACTATCTTTATAACTCATTTTCCGACTAATGAAATGATAGCAATGTGAACCATGAAATGCTATATACATTGCTACAAGGTTTTCAAACTGCTAAAAGATTTTGCCATGCAACTTGCAGGTTTTCAAATCGCTCATAAGATTAGTTTTATTGTTTTACTGCTTATTTTATTCAGAAATGCCGGCATTGCTCAAAACACCGTTTTGCACCCTTCTGAAATTGCATTTCCGGTTGCCCATGATGTTTCACCTCCCTTATTGGGTATGCCGATTTTACAGCCATCTATTGGAAATCCACGCGGAGAAATGGAAATTCCAAACCAGAATTATTCCCTCATTTTTAACAAGCAAAACAGCTTTACCGAAACAGTTTCCGGCCGAGATCCGGTATTGCAGGATAGTGAAGGCGTATTTTTAGCCATAAATACGATAGTGAATATTGAAGGAATCGGTAAAATTTATACAGTTATACCTCCTGATCCGGCCGGCGATGTAGGCACAAATCAGTATATTCAGGCCACAAACCTTCATTTTGCAATTTACTCAAAATCCGGGGCGTTATTGTATGGGCCTGCTGCGCTTAGTACCATCTGGCAGGGATTTCCAGGCCCGCATACAAGCGATGGTGATCCCGTAGTTCTTTACGATCACTTGGCTGATCGATGGCTGATTACTCAGTTTTCGCTTCCTAATTTCCCCAATGGCCCTTACTATGAATTGATAGCTTTGTCGCAAACTCCCGATCCACTTGGAGCATGGCATCGCTATTCATTCCAATTTGATAAAATGCCTGATTACCCTAAGGTTGGAGTTTGGTCCGATGGCTATTATATGTCGGCAAATTTATTTTCATCAGGAGAATTAAAATATAAAGGCCCCGCAGCGATTGTGCTCGAACGGGATTCGATGCTGACAGGTAAAACAGCAAGGATGATGGTTTTTGAACTGGGAACAGATAAGCAGCCATTATTGGCAGCCGATCTGGACGGACAGTTACCGCCATCTGGCAGCCCGGGATATTTTTTATCTGCGATTGATGATCCGGACGGAGCCGGCGACCATCTGGAACTTTTTAGTTTGCATACCAATTGGGGAAATCTATCAAATTCAACACTCACAGGACCGCAGTCAATAACTGTAGCAGCTTACGACGGCAACATGTGCAACGGCAACAAATCCTGCATACCACAAGCCGGAACAACCCGGGGCCTGGATGCTTTATCGAGTTACCTCATGATGAAGCTGCAGTATCGCAATTTTGGATCATACCAGGTTTTAATGACCAATCAAACAGTTGATGTGGAGGCAAATGATCATGCTGGGATCCGGTGGTACGAATTACGCAGTCAGGATACAAACTGGTCAGTTTACCAGCAGGGAACCTATGCCCCGGATGCTAACCACCGCTGGATCGGAAGTATTGCAATGGACGGATCAGGAAACGTTGCACTCGCTTATTCTGTTTCAGGAGCAGGCATATATCCTTCCATCCGGGCCACAGGGCGAAGAGCAGGCGACCCTCCGGGTTATATGAGCTTGATGGAAGCTACTGTAATCGAAGGTACAGGTGCTCAGAATGACGCTTCATCGCGATGGGGCGATTATTCCTGCTTAACCGTTGATCCTGTGGATAACAGGACATTCTGGTATACTAACGAATACTATGGAACTACAAGCACCTGGGACTGGAAAACCCGTATTGCCTCCTTTACTATCGATAACCTGCCCGTGAGCAATAAAAAACACCTGGAAACAGGATATGCATTTAACCTGAAATGCTATCCCAACCCTTTATCAAACCTTGCAACGATTACCTGGCAATTGAAAACTGCAGGATATGTTGAATTAAACATTTACGATTTTACCGGCCGCAAAACCGCTGCACTTGTAAATGCAGAAATGCCGGAAGGAATGCACCAGGAGGTGTTTGATGCTGCAAAGCTGCCCGAAGGGATGTATTTTTGCCTCATTAGGGTGAATGGAGTAGCCGAGACAGTGGAGATGATCGTCACAAAATAAAGTACAATTCCGGCTACCGGAAAACTAACTCCAGAATTCAACCAAATCCTCCGGCCTTTCCCTCTCCTTCAACACTTCGAAATCGTCATCTCCTGAATAATAGCCTATTACTTTGGGCATCTGCCGGCTGTTATACCTTGACCACATGCTCAATGTATACGCCCCGGCATCGTGAATCAGAAGGTAATCGCCTTCGTTAACAGGTGGCAGTTCAATATCCCTTGCCAGAATATCGCCGGCAAAACATAAAGGACCGGCAACTGTGTACTTGATTTTATCAGTTCCTGTCTTAGCGTTTCCATGTTTGTCAACAACAGAAATTTGGTGATACCAGTCGGCCGGATTGTAACATTTGCGCAGAAAAAGGTCGGCACCTGCGTGAGTCATGATAATGTTGTAATCCTTTTCGCGTTTCACGTATTCCACCCTTGAAGCCACCCAGCCGGCATTGGCATGGATGTACCTTCCAAACTCGGTAAAAATCCTGAACCGATTGGTAAAAAGCTCGCCGCATTTCTCTTTCAACATAGCCGCATACCCTTCCATTGATACCGTTTCCTGCCCCGGATGATACAAAACCGGCAATCCACCGCCAATATCGAATACTTCTACCCGGTTTGACTTCGATGCGTTTTCGAGTAGTTTATTTAGCTCAAGCGCAAGATCCAGTACCCTCCCGACCCCGCTTACCAGCAACTGAACCGGGCAGCCCTGTGACCCGATATGGACATGCATACCTTTGAGCCATTCGTAGTTCCGGAAATAACTGATTATTCGTTCTTTGTTATCGTTTAACGGGATGCCAAATTTCGAAAATTCGCCTGCAACACTGGTTGAGTTAATGCTTCCGGCGCCAACCTGCGGATTGATACGCAAGCCTATGCCGCTTTCCGATTTAACGGTTTCCCGGATGGCGGCTATGCGATCCAGTTCATCGAACGAATCGGCATTAATATACACTCCTGACTTTAAGGCATATTCGATTTCTGCTTTTGTTTTGCAGGGTGAATCGAATACGATATTTCCGGGTGCAAATCCTGCCTCCTGGGCCATAAAAAGTTCGGGCAAACTTGCTACTTCTGCCCCGGTGCCCATGGCCCGCATCTTTTCAAGCACCCTTGCAAGAGTATTGGCTTTTATAGCAACTGCATGTAACGTAGCCCCGGGGAAAATTTGCTTCAGTCCAGCGATTTTGCGCTCTATAAAAGCTAGATCATAAAAAATGGCAGCTTTATCTTCGGAGCTTATTCTGTTATAATTATTCAGAGCATTGCTGAATACCTTGCTTATTTCGGTCTCCGGCAAACGGGAGTGTATTAAATTTGGGTTGCCTTGGTTATTCATATCAGATGTTTTTAAACATATTCGCCGGGATTTAATTAGCAGGCCTGCACAATGAATGGGTATATTCCTGTTACCGGAAGTGTAAGACCGAACTGAACCACTTGCAATTATCCCTGATTCAATACCGCACTTAACACTTCCAGTTATGGCTGGTCGTGGCAGGGATTTGGTTTTTATAATGTTTATTGCCAATAATTCCTCATTAATATTGATACCCATTCGGGTTGATTGATTTCTCCTTTTGGTTGAAATTCTTTGAAAACCGGTTTTATATCTAAAACCGGTGTGCCATCGATTGCATCAAGGTATTTAACGGTTATTACCCGGCCTTTATGCTCCAGAAGTTCAACCGTGCAAAGTCCAATTCTGTTAGGTCTGTCTTTTTTTCTTTGACCGAAAATGCCAATTAAAGGGAAGTCCGGATTACCTCTGGGCCGCCCTGAATAAACCATGTCACCTTGTGCTACCTTGTCGAAGTAATAGATAATTTCAAGATGCGAAAAGCCGGAAATGTTTTCAAATGCTTCTGTCGGGACGTGATCTGCCAGTTCAATTTCTGAAATAACTGCTTCCCAGAAGTCATCTTCGGGTATTGTTCGTGAGTTTTTAACTGTCCCTATCGACTGTAATTGTATTTCCATTTCTCAGTTGCGTTTTTTTTGAAAATCAGAATTTTCTACCGGGTTTGGTTTTGTTCCAAAGGATTTATTGATACAGAATTCATCAGGTTGATAAAGCTTTTGTTGCCTTGTTAAAAGTACAGATTTGTGCTGAATGATTAATATATTTGTCGCCATTTATCCTCGGTTTTAAAATAGCTTTATGAAAACAAAAATCTTCACCTTCCTGCTCAGCATACTGAGCATGTATTGTTTCGCCCAGCCTATGGGTGGCGGCAGCCCGAACTGGATGCCCGATGGCAATAGTTTCACTTCGCTCGACAAGTATTCGATCGTTAAAACCGAGCTGCCTTCGCTGGCAAAATCGGTAATGTTCGACCTGGATAAACTTATACCGCGCGACGAGGCAAATCCGCGGGCCATTTCGTCCTATTCGCTTTCGAAGGATATGAAACAGGTTTTGCTGAAAATAAATACCACCACCCTCTATCATAAAACCACCGGTGAAGTGTGGGTTTACAATCCGGCTGACGGGAAAATAAAGCAAATGGGGAAAGGCCTGCGGGCCAACGGCCTAATGTACCCGAAATTTTCGCCCGACGGAAGCCAGGTTGCGTATGTGTACCAGGATAATTCGAACCAAAAGGTGGTTTACAACCTCTATGTCGAAGACCTGAAAACCGGTAAAATCAGGCAGCTCACTTTCGATACCCGCGACCGGAGCATTAACGGAACCTTCGACTGGGTTTACTCCGAAGAGTTGTTTTGTACCGATGGTTTTCGCTGGAGTGCCGATGGAACACGAATTGCTTACTGGAATGTGGATGCTTCGAAAGTCCGCAATTATCTTATGTTAAATACAACCGATTCCATTTATCCTTTTACCGTAAGTGTTGAATATCCCGTAGCCGGCGAGGACCCTTCGCCTGCAAAAATAGGTGTTGTCGATCTTGCAACTGCCAAAACCAAATGGATAGATATTGAAGGCGATCCCAGCCAGAATTACCTGACTAAAATGGAATGGTCGTCGGCCAACGAACTCATCATCCAGCAGCTGAACCGTAAACAGAATGTTTCGAAACTCTGGCTGTCGAATACCGTTAGCGGGAAATCAAAAGTGCTCTGGAGCGACAGCGACAAAGCCTGGGTTGATATCGAAGCAACATGGAATACAAACGACAATGCCGGCTGGAACTGGATCGACGGAGGAAAAGCGTTCGTATGGGCCAGCGAAAAGGACGGCTGGAGGCACCTGTATCGAATTGGTATGGATGGCAAGGAAAAAATTATAACCACTGGCGATTTTGATGTTATTAAAATATACCTGATCGACGAGGCTGACAACCTGCTGTATTTTGCAGCCACCCCCGAAAATGCCACTCAGCGCTACCTTTTCTGTACCAAACTCGATGGTTCCGAAGCTCCTCACCGGGTTACACCCTCTGATTTTACTGGCACAAATGATTATATGCTTTCGCCAAACGGGAAATGGGCCCGCCATAGTTTTTCGAGCCACCTTTACATGCCTGCAGCCGAATGGATTAACCTGCCGGCACACACGCCGGTAGATCCGGCAAAAGGCATTGTTGCCAACCTAAAAGAAGATCCGAATGGCAAACAGGTTTCCTTTTTTAAGATCACTACCGACGATGGCATTACCCTTGATGGCTGGATCGCCAAACCGAAAGATTTTGACCCGGCAAAGAAATACCCCGTTTTCTTTTATGTTTATGGCGAACCCTGGGGATGTACCGTTTTCGACAATGCACGCATCGGCCGTACAGGGCAGTTCGGGGGAAATATTGCCGATATGGGCTACCTCTATGTTTCGGTTGATTGCCGCGGAAGCCAGGCACCGCGTGGCCGCGAATGGCGCAAATCGGTTTACAGGCAGATCGGCCGATTGAATATCCGCGACATGGCTATGGGAGCCAAAGAAGTCCTGAAATGGAATTTCTGCGACACAAGCCGCGTAGCCGTGCATGGATGGAGTGGTGGTGGCTCGTCGACACTGAACCTCATGTTCCAGTATCCCGACATATTTAAAACAGGAATCGCAGTGGCTGCGGTCGGTAACCAGCTGGCTTACGACAATGCTTACCAGGAACGTTATATGGGTATACCGGCCGAAACAAAAGACGATTTTATCGCCGGCTCACCGTATACCTATGCCAAAAACCTGAAAGGAAACCTGCTGTACATACACGGAACCGGCGACGACAATGTTCATTACTCCAATGCCGAAAAACTCATCAACGAGCTGATCCGATACAACAAGCCTTTCCAGATGATGGCTTACCCTATGCGGTCGCATGGAATATACGAAGGGGAAGGAACTACAAAGCATCTGACGACAACCTGTAAAAAATTCCTGCTTGAAAACTGCCCCCCGGGCGGCAGATAACGTAATCCGGCGGGGAGATCGCCGGGCCTCCAATGCACTTTTGTCCATACAACATATTTATTTCTGAAAAGTACATTTCAGCGATAAGTTTGTGTATATTTGTTAGAGAGTGGGTCTGCCATTTTATCAAGACATTTTAATGCCCTGGCACAGGATGAGGCCATAGCTTTTTCTATCAATACCCTTAACAACTAGTGTCATGACTGAAGACGATAAAGATATTTCCCCTTTCGAGGTTTTCGAAGGATCGCCATGGGAAGCCGGGCTTTTAAAAAGTATACTCGAGGATAACGATATTGAAACCCTTATGCAGCAGGCTTCGTCGCTGCAGTGGAGCATTATGCCTACAGACCGGGCCACCATGAAGGTTTTTGTTGCAAAAGACGACCTTGAACAGGCACGTGCTATCGTTGATGAGTTCTACAACAATATGGAAAAAGAGGATAACATCGAAAAAGACGAGTAAACCGCACTTTTTACCTGATATTAATTGCAGGGATCGTTAAAATTACAAATATAATCAGGTCAATTGCCTGAATACAAGGTATTCTGTAAATTAATACCGGGAATAAATTCCACACTTATATTCCTTAAAATTCTTTGGGCGTTGAAACGCAGGCCCGGAATGGCGGTTTTGTCCGGATTTCAGGGAAGCGTGACGTCAGATATATTTTGCCAGTAACTCAATGGCTTCGTCCGAATCTTTTTCCTCTGTTAAATCAAACACAGAAACCGATTTCCCATCAACGGAAATGTTCGTGTTTGAAGTAATGGCTTCAACCTGGTCGGATTTAAATTTGCCTGAAAGCATTTTGCCGAACGAAAAATCATTTATCTGCCTGATGCGTGAAGAATCAGAGAAATCGGAATTGTAACGGATCAGTTCAACCAGTGCTTCAACCGGGCCGGCCGACAGGTGCACCCCGTTAAGTCCTTGTGATACTTCGTCGAGGCCGAGTTCATCCTTTAGGTTGAGCAGTTCGCGCCGGATGCTTCCTTCAACTGCATTCTGGGGGGAGGTTGAGCCAATAAATTCAGTCCTGGCCGAAGCCCATGATGCATCACCGGATATAGTCATTACTATTATTGAACGTCCTTTAGCGGTAAATTGCTCAAGCTGGCGCGGGTGGAAACCATTAACAAGGTAAACCTTTTCACTGTCGATTTTTATTTCCATTGAATAGGTGCCACCAGCTAATTTGTCACAGTTTTTGTTCTGCCACAAAAAGTCGAGCGATTTTGCGTTAAAGTC
>CAISRK010000398.1 GCA_903887815.1 uncultured Bacteroidales bacterium
TACTGCGGCCTGGTGTTGCTTAGGTTCTTTCCCCTTTTTCATAAAAATGAATTGATGTTGTGTGCCGATAAAAAATTAAAATCATTTACATCTTTGAAGCAATGCATCCGCAGCCGGTTTATAACCTAAAGCAGCTGCCTGTTGCCAGTCGGTACAGGCGGCATCTTTTTTGCCGGAATAATATTCATTGACGCCCCTGTTGTAAAAGGCCTCTGCATAGTCAGGCCTGTATTTTATGGCTTCTGTAAAATTGCTTATGGCTTCTTCATATCTCTTTTCTTTGAAAAGAATTACTCCGCGGCTTAAGTATGCCTCTGCAAAGGAAGGGCGGAGCGATATAATTGTATTAAAGTCATTTAATGCATCCGCATCTTTGTTTTCATCCATCCGAATAGTACCCCGGTTGTAGTATGCCAGGATAAAGCCTGGTTTCAGCTGTATAGCTTTACTCCAGTCGTTGACGGCTTCAACGTTTCTGTTTTCACCTGAAAGTAAATTGCCGCGGTTATTAAATGCCTCGGCAAAGCCAGGTTTCAGTTCAATAGCTTTATTAAAGTCGTTTAATGCTTTCTCAACTATTTTTTCGTTCATAAAAAAGATGCCCCGGCTATTATAAGCATCGGCGTTTGTTGGATCAAGATCAACGGCTTTAGTGAATTCAATTAATGCGCTGTCAAATTTTCCCTCTTTTTCGAAAACATTACCCCGGTTGCAGTATGCGTCGGCATAGGTTGGGTTGAGTTCAATAACTTTATTGAAGTCCTTTAATGCCAGATCATATTTTCCCCCATTCATGAAATTAACACCCCGGTTAAAGTATACTTCAAAAGAGGCTGGATTGAGTTGAATGGATTTATTGTAGTCGTATAAAGCTTTATCATATTTGTTTATATTCATATAATTAATCCCCCGGTTGTTGTATGCCTTGGCATCGGCTGGATTGAGTTCAATGGCCTTATTTAAATCAAGTATGGCTTTATCATAGTTTTCAACTTTCCCCAGAACAAGACCACGGTCATAGTATGCCTGTGCAAAACCAGGATTGAGTTCAATGGCTTTATTTAAATCATTTAATGCGTTATCATATTTCTTTTCCCTCGCGTAGGCTAAACCGCGGTTATTATAAGGTCTGCCTTTGTTGGGCGACTTATTAATTGAGTCGGTCCAAAGTGATATTTCAGTTTTCCAGATGTTGTTCCTCATCCACGCAGCAGCGCCATAAGGAATAATTAGTAGCAATAGAATGAGGATTGCTGCGGGCACTTTTATTTTTCCAATCCTGATATCGCTAAGGTAAAATAGCGCAGCGATAAGGGCAATGAAAAAGCCGAACGAAGGCAGGTACACCCTGTGTTCAAACATATAATCCCGGATTGGAATTACGGAGGATTCAACCGAGAGGGTAAGGAAAAACCAGAATATGCCAAACGAGAGCAGGCGGTTTTTGTTAAAAAGGTAATATCCCAGGTAAAGCAATCCCAGGATCAGGGCCAGGCTTGCTATCTCTTTTACTCCGAAGATGCTTACTGCAGGAATAATGTCATGATCAATGTTCTGCCCTATAGGCACGAACAGCATGAGTATATACCTGGTTATAACATTGAATTCGGTTATAAGGTATGTGCTTCTCGAAATATCCTCAGCATCTCTTGGCAAACCTACTATCATTACTCCTGCAAATACGATACCTGCTATAGCACTGCAGCACAGGATCAGGTATTTTTTATAAATCAGGCCCTCCTTGTCCCTGATAAAATAGAATTCGGTCAGCACTAATGCAAGAGGCAGGGTAGCCGCGTTTTGCTTCGAAAGCAATGCAAGAATGAACGAAACAAAGGTCAGGAAATATAAAAAAAGTGATTTTCCAGCTAACCCTTTGTTTATATGACTCATCCGGGCTTTTATATACCAATAAACCGAAAGCAGGTAAAAGAGGGCTGCCAGCACGCTCATCCGTTGTATAATATAGGTCACCGCCTGGGTTTGCATAGGATGTACCAGGAACAGCAGCGCCCCAGCCAGGGCGAAATAGTGTTTATTGCCAACTGCTTTTTTATACGATGCCAGGGAGGGAAGCGATAAAAGCTCCAGCAACAGCAGGTATACAATCCAGCCGGTAATCAAATGAATGCTGAGGTTGAAGACATGATAACCTATAACAGTTTCGCCGCTAAAATAATAATTGATTGCCACAGTAAGCATTGATACCGGGCGCTGACCAAGACTGGTCCACATTGACAATTCCCCAAAATTTGAGATATGTTTTATAGTACCATTTTCGGATATTTGAATAATGTCATCTAACTGGAAGGGTACCCTGAACGTATTGGAATAAACGAGCAAGGTCACAA
>CAISRK010000399.1 GCA_903887815.1 uncultured Bacteroidales bacterium
TATCAGCAAAAGAGATTGTGATTGCATCCATTGATCGTGGGAGCGTTTTTCAGCGAGCTATACTTTCTAGCATCCAATTATTGGCATCCACAAGAGTTCTGATTAATTTGAGCCTGTGAGTTTATCAGCAGACCCTAATTAATATTCAAAATGCTGATGCAAGCGGCGACAATAATAAGACCAAATTCGCCTGGGCAGTAAAACTTGGAACAAATATCTGGTTCAGCGATAAGGTCGGGCTTAAACTGCAGGCCGACTTGCTGTCGGCCGTGCAATCGGCAGGTGGAAGTTTTTATTTCGGATCAGGCGGATCAGGGGTAGGTGTGAGTACCTATTCAACCATGTACCAGTGGGGTGTTGGCGGAGGGCTGACGTTCAAAATAAAGTAGGTATAAACCTGTCAGGTTTTGAAAACCTACACTTTCCGTTTAAATTCCTGGTACATTTCCTCAACCTGCTTATCATTCGGATACCAGGTTTTCAACTGTTCAATATAGGGTGCTGCCTTTACCGGGTTGTTTTGTTTCATTTCGAAAGCAAATAAGGCATAAAGGACATCGAAATTGCCCGGGTCAAGAGTAAGCCCTTTTACCAGTGTGCTTTCACACTGAGCGTACTGACCAGTCATCTGGTATAAGAGCCCCAGGTTATAATATATCCGGGCGTTGCATGCAGGTTTGGTGGTTGCTTTTTCCAGCAGACTGATTGCCTGCGTATATTTCTGCTGTTCACCATACAGTAATGCAAGATAATAATATCCATCCATCGCATCCGGGTGATTAATCACCAGGTCGTTGAATAGAGCGGCAGCCTGTTCCGTTTTCCCTTGCTTGTAATAGATCATAGCAAGGTTAGTCTTTGCCGGAAAAAAAAGATTATCAATGGCAATAGCTTCTTTATAATTCTCTTCCGCCTTAGCTACATCATTCAGTTTCGAATAATAATTCCCCAGGTTATACCGACCTGAGGGAAAATCAGCCACATACTCCTGCGATTTCAGGTATTCAACCAGGTCATTCTTAAATGCCTTATACTGAATGTCGTTAAAAGCGCTTTGAGGAAAAGTCATAAGCCTGTTGGCTGCTTCCATGCGTACTGCTTTTACAGGATCATTCAGTAAAGGTGTAAGATCTTTGAAGAGCCCGGCTGAATCAGCAGCCATATAGTTCTCAGCTGCCGCGAGGCGAAGCAAAGGATCAGGATCGTTGAGTGATTTTTTTACTGCTTCGATTGCTTTTGTGCTTTGGTACCCCGAAAGCAAACCAATAGCAGTTGCCCTGATGATATCAGGGTACAGGTTGCTGTATATAATCCGGAGAAGGCCCGAATCGGCGCCCTCTTTTCCATCCAAGGCTTCGGCAAGCATAGTTCCGTAATGGGGCTTTTTCTTTTCTCCATACCATTTATTTACCCACTGCAACGCCCACTGGTCGGTTTTATCATCGTGGCAGTTGATGCAGGCGTTGGGCGTGCCAAGCGAAATGGACAAGTCCGGCCTGGGAATACGAATACTGTGGTCATAACGTTTATCAACACCCATATAATACTGGCCCGGCATATGGCAATCGCGGCAAAGCGCACCGGCTCCAACCTCAATTTTTTCGCCTCGTTTGTTCACAAATGAATTGCCTGTTTCACCTTTCGATTTGTGCAGGTGATGGTTATAAGTATCGTATTCTTCTGCTTTGTGGCATTGGGTGCAAAGTGCGTTACCTTCAAATTTGCGTTTCAGGCTGTGAGGGTCGTGGCAATCGCCGCAGCGAACATCTTTTGTGTACATTTTACTCTGCGTAAACGAACCATATTCGTAATCCTCATCAAGAAACTGTCCGTCAATGTGATACGTTGGCCTGGTTGGCATCTGAGGAACAGCATTACTCAGGAATTCGCTGTGCGCATGATCGTATGGCCCGAAGGAACTGCGGCGGGCATGGCAGGGGGCACAGGTTTCGACGTACTGACGAGAGGTGATCTTGCTGGTTTTTACCTCCAGCCCTGTATTTACATCCTGCGGCCGGCCCATCTCAGGAAGCCGCGCCCATTCGATATGTGCTGAACCTGGACCATGGCAGGCCTCACAGTTAACGTTTATATCAACCCAGGTTGTATTGTACGATTTGGTTTTAAGATCGAAATTTTTCTGTAGGTTCGTCGAATGGCATTCGGCGCACATGCTGTTCCAGTTCTGGGCCTGGTTGGTCCAGTAAAGCCAGTTATCGGGTTTAAGATCCTCAGGCTTGTAAACCATGCCGGCCATATGAAACCAGCTGTGAGTAATAGTATTCCAGGCAATGGGCAGGCACTGGAATTTCCCATTTTCGAATGGGATCAGGTATTGCTGTAGCGGCCGAATACCAAAAGTGTAAGCCACCCGGTACTCGGTCATTTTACCACCAATGCCCTGTGTGTAAACATAGAACCTACCCCCGCGTTTGTAAAACTTAGTGGTAATGCCATTAACCGTGAATTCAGTATTGTTAAAATCACCTACAACCGATGTATCCGAAGCCACCGCCATGGCGCTGTCGTGATCCGATCCTTTCCAGAGGCGGTATTCCTTCTGGTGACATTCGATACAGGCTTTGCCGCCTGTAAAAGCCGGGGCAGGTTCAGCATATTGCCCTGCATTCCGGTTTAATAAAAGCGATAACGGAATAGTAACCACGATTACTATAGTCGCGACGAGTCCGGCAGTCTTCCAGGCTTTATTTGTCATAGTCATCATGCGTATTGCAATTGTTCTTTCCTGAATGTATTCCGCTCAATAATTGTTCCTATATCAACCTTAACTATCCCGTTTTCAATCAGAACCGGGTAATAATCAAGGGCCCTTGCTGCCGGCGGATTAAGAACTTCGCCGCTTATATCAAAAGCTGACGAATGGCAAGGGCATATAAAGCGTTTCTTTTCTTCGATCCAGGCAATCGAACAGCCCAGGTGAGTACAGCGCAGCGAAAGGGCAATAAAACCACCGTCGGCTTGTCGCGCAAGATAGAAACGTCCGCCCATAAAAGCGCTTACAGTATTTATTTCGAATGAATCAACAGGTCCGGCTTCGAGCAACTGTTTTGGAGCTATGTTCCTTTTCGGCTTACCGGAAAATATGAATGCACCGAACATCCCGATTATTTCGAGGGCAGCAACAACCCCAATCCATTTCCATGCTTTATCGAAGAAATCGCGCCGGCTCAACGGATCAGCAGGGACCGGATTGATTTTAGTCTTAATTGTTATAGTTTGTGGTTTCTTCATAAAAGAGATAACCTGTTATTTTGATGTTTAATTTACGAGGTTCGATTGGGGAAATTTTAAACTAAAACTCTATTCTAAATCGTCATTCGTAAATCGTAAATACTGCATCGTCATAATTTCCACGGAAACGTAAGCGCCATATCTTTTCCCCTAAAGAATATTCCTACCAGTGTTAGTACTATAAAAGCAACAATAAGGAAAACGAATACCGCCTGTATGAGTTCCGCCTTTGACAGGTTCAGCTTTTTCAGGAAATACCTGTAATATCCGGCCATAAACCCAAGTAGGATAAACAATGGCAGAATGCCGTTACTGAGAAAAGCAGGCACCGGTGACATAAGCATCTCGAAATTCAGGACATATTCGTTAAAAAGTATCCCGGCAAGGGTAACAATGACTGCAAATTTGGCTGTAGTTTCTGCCGATTTTGCCCCCTTTTCGGAAATAAACCAATGCCCGTTGGGTGCTTCATTATATTCAAGGAAAGGAGTCCAAGCAAGGAATGTGATAACACTTATCGGGAGCACAAAAGCTGCAAAGAAAGGATGGAAATGCATTAGCAGCTCCTGCACTCCGGCAAAATACCAGGGCGCTTTTGTGGGATTCAGGCTGTATGCCGGGTTGGCTTTTTCGAGCAAAGGCGCATTAAACAAAGCAGCAAATGTGAACAGCACTGCAATCAACACCAAAGCAACAATAAACTCCCTGAATACCAGGTTTGGCATTACAGGCACCATTTCTGTTTCTTCGGTTGTCGCGGGTATGAGTATACCACCTGCTTTTCGCACACGCCAGAAATGGTACAAAACCAAAACAAGCAGCAGCAAAGGAAGAACAGCTGTATGAAATGTATAAAATGTTTGTAGAGTGCCGGCATTCAGCTCCTTGCCGCCAAGGATCATTACACGGAGACTTTCGCCGACAAGCGGCAGGTACCCCATACTGTTTGTGCTCACGGTTATTGCCCAGTAAGCCAGTTGATCCCAGGGCAGCAGGTAGCCTGTGAAATTCGAAAATACGATAAGTACAAGCAAAACCAATCCGAACAGCCAGTTCACTTTCCTGATTTCCCTGTATGCGCCTGTTAAAAAAACCCTGAGGAAATGAAAAAATGCGATCAGCAGCAGGAAAACACCGCTCCAGTAATGGATATTACGGATAAACGGACCGAAAAGCACCTCGTTTTTTAGAAATACCACCGAATTGTACGCTTCAGCCGGAACAGCTGAGTAAAAGAATCGCAACAAAACACCGGTAATGATCTGCACTACTATAAGCAATGCAGCCATACCACCCAGCCCGAAAGTCCGGTTGAACCGGATTGCAGTTTCATTAACCCTTGCCGGGTGAAGATGGAGAAAGATAGTCCGCATCCTGTTAAACAATAATCTTTACATTGCTTATGAAAATCATTCCTGGCGCAGGAATGCCCTGATAGTTAATTTTCTATGCCAATTAAGAATCCCGGAAAATATTCTTCGTAAACAAATGGTAAAAGTAATAAAATTTGAATGCGCCCGGATTTGACTATAAATGAACCGTGAGATTACCCCTGTTATGAGCAGGGA
>CAISRK010000400.1 GCA_903887815.1 uncultured Bacteroidales bacterium
ATATGCGATTTTCCGTTGATGTTCATTACTGTTTCGTGAGCCAATATCTGCTTATTGCGCGAAAGAATCCGGATTAATTCATCACGCTTTGTTACCTCCACAAACCCCAGATCATAAATAGTACGGCCCAGTACCGCTTCTTTATGCAAGCCGGCAAATTCGTAAATCGCAAGGTTTGCATCCACAATTTTCCCGCTTTCAAATTCGGTGAGAATCACAGGTAACGGCGATAACTCGAAAAGACTGTGAAACCTGATTTGGCTCTCCTTTAAATTCATCTCAGCAGTTATGCGTTGACTGATTTCTTCTTCCAGCGCAATTTTATCAATTTCAAGTTGGTTGGCCCGGGCTGTTTCATGCTTCACCTTGATCATCTTTTCGGTTAAGCCTGAGGTAAGGAAAATGGTAAACAGGGCGCTGGCATACAAGGGAGAGTTCGAATAAAACAGGCTTGGTTCAATCCAGGAGTTGATCACCGCAATATAAAGTAACGAGGCCAGGATAGGCGGCAAAAAGGAGAACATGTAATAGCGTGCCATAGGAGCTTTCTTCCAGAAGAGGTATACTGCAATAGAAAATTGGATCAAAAAGGTAATAATATTGGTGGGAACCAGTAAGAGTCCTGAAACATGGGGACTTAAAATACCTGTTCCTGCCAGAAGACTGTATAAGAAGCATCCAGTGATCGCCACCATTTCGATCTGCCAAATACGTTTATAGTTCTTTAAATTCAAATATTGAATAACAAACAGGGATTGGAACCCATAGGTAAATCCCGCAGAAATAAATCGCAATTTCTGAAGGATTACAGGATGATCAAATACAATGGTCTCGTAGAATGATCCCGTGATAACAGCCATAAAACATAATGCGGCAGCAATCGAAAACAGTAAGAAGAGGAACCCTTTTTCGCGGCTGGTAATCAGAAGCACAAGGTTAAAAAGGAATGCGGCAAGTAATATTCCCAACGCGGGCAGGTAAACATTTAGCTGTGCATTTTCTATTTTGTTAAAAGCGAGAGGGGTAGAAATAACGAGCGGGACAATAAGAAGCGAACAGCTTTGAACCCTTAAGTAAACTCTCACCTGCGCATTCTTGCTCAGCATCAGAGGGAAAATGGGCGCCCGCTGCTGGTGGGTATTCTTCGTCAGGATCCCCTGTTTATCCGAAAAGAGCAGCGCACCCGTATTCGAATCATAAACAAAAACCGATACATCGTCAAGTGTCCAGTAGTTGATATGTAAGATCCAGTCATCCTGATCCGAATTATTTTGCATCGTAAAAGTAAACCAGTAGGGTTCCTTTTTAACCCCCAAATTGGGAGTCTCCCCGTTCTTAAACGTTTGCCAGATGGTGGAATCACTTTTTATCCCGTCAATACTTTTGTTGAAATCTGTATCGATTGTATACTGAAGATAGTGTGAAACATCGACCGATTGCTTCTCTTTCGATAAAACAAGTGTCCGGGCGCTTAAGGAGGCAGTTCCAAAACAGCAGAGCAAACAAATAAGGCAAAGAAAAAGGTTCCTCATCCCAAACATTTATATATCCTGACAAAAGTACACTTTGTAAACCAACATTTTTATCGCCGGTTGCACAAAGACGTTAGCATTATGATAGCACCGTACCGGCCTTTTTTTCAATTCCTTGCTAACATATTGCTAACG